>JBBRIK010001020.1:0-3094 GCA_038221045.1 Gemmatales bacterium | reverse complement strand
CGGCGTTGTTCGGGCTGGTGACTTTTCGCCGGCGCATCAAGGGAGTCTATTTCTCCCTGATCACGCAAGCTCTTCTGTTGGCCGTCTACTTGCTTGTTCGCAATCAACTCCCCTACACGGGAGGGGTCGTTGGGATGCAGGGTCTGGCCAAGCTCAACCTGTTCGGACACGAGTTCGTCGGCACCCGACTTTACTACTTGATTACCGCCACGCTTGTCGTTTGCTTCCTGGGCTTCGCGCTACTGATGCAGACCAAGTTCGGCAAGGTGCTGACAGCGATTCGAGACAGTGAATACCGCGTGCTGGCGCTGGGTTATAACACCGCGATGTACAAGACCTTTATCTTTGCCCTGGCAGGCGGTCTGGCCGGTCTGGCCGGGGCGCTGTACGTCTCGGCGCTGGGGACGGCCGGCCCCGACCGCTTTGAGATCGGCTTCTCGATTGAAGTGGTCATATGGGTGGCGGTTGGCGGGCGCGGCACTCTGATCGGGGCGGTGATCGGGGCCATCCTCGTTAGCTTCGCCAACACCTATTTCAACAACCTGACCAAGGAAGCCTGGCCAATTCTCCTGGGTTCGTTGTTCATCATCGTGGTGGTTTTCATGCCCGACGGGATCGTCGGACGTGTCAAGACCATCGCCTTGTGGCTGAAACGTTCGCTGTCGCCGAAGCAGGCTGTCACGGGGTAGAGGGATTCTAATCGTGGGCTTTCAATCCAAGAGCGTTCCCGAGGAAGTCCTCAAGGTGGAAGACGTAACCGTCAGCTTCGGCGCGTTCCGCGTGCTGAAGGAGTTGAATTTCTCCATCGAACGCGGCGAGTTGCGAGTCGTCATCGGCCCCAACGGCGCGGGCAAGACGACACTTCTCGACGTCATCACCGGCAAGACGCGCCCCACGAGCGGCCGCGTCAAGTTCCAGCCCGACGGCAAATCGCCGGTGGATATCACCCGATCGTCCGAACAGCGCATCGCCCGGCTTGGCATCGGCCGCAAGTTTCAGACGCCGAACGTCTTCAAGAGCTTGACGGTCCTGGAGAACCTGAAACTGTCGCTCCGAGGGCCTCGGGGCGTGCTGGCCAGTTTGGTCGCTATGCTCGGCTCCGCCAGCCGGCAACGGATCGAGGAGGTGCTCACTATTATTGGACTGAGCGCCAAGGCAAATCGATTGGCCGGCACGCTGGCGCACGGCGAGAAGCAATGGCTCGAACTGGGCATGCTGATGGCCCAGGATCCCGAACTGCTGCTGATCGATGAGCCGGTCGCCGGCATGTCGCCGCGCGAGACAGAGCGGACCGGCGATCTGCTGATGGCAATGGCCCGCAAGCATACGCTGCTGGTCATCGATCATGACATGACTTTCGTCCGCCAGATCGCCAGCCGGGTAACCGTCCTACACGAAGGACAGATCCTCAGCCAGGGGACGATCAAGGAAGTGCAGCGCAATCCGAAGGTGATCGAAGTCTACCTGGGACAGGACCGAGAAGATCATGTTGAAAATCGAAAACCTGTCGGTGTCGTACGGTGAAACGCTGATCCTCCGCGACGTCAACCTGGAAGTGCGACCCGGCGAACTGGTCTGCTTGATGGGCCGCAACGGCGTCGGCAAGACGACTCTCCTCAAGAGCATCATGGGACTGCTGCGCCCGCAGTCGGGCCGTATCTCCTTCGAGGGAAAGGACATTACCAGCACCCGTCCCGAGGTCCGCGCCCGAGCCGGCATCGGCTATGTACCGCAGGGGCGCGAGATCTTCCCGCAGTTGACCGTCCTCGAAAACCTGCAAGTGGGTCAGATGGCCAACCCGACCACCCTCCGTTCCGTCACCTCGAACGTTTTCGAGTTTTTCCCCGCCCTGAGCGAGATGCTCGACCGCAAGGGCGGCGTGCTGTCGGGAGGCCAGCAGCAGCAACTGGCCATCGCGCGAGTGCTGGGAGCCGAGCCGCGAATCCTGATCCTCGATGAACCGACGGAGGGCATCCAGCCGTCGATCATCACGCTGATTGGCCGGGTGCTGCGCTCCCTGAAGGAGTCCGGCAAGGTGGCGATCCTGCTGGTCGAGCAGTATCTCGAGTTCGCCTTGAAGCTGGCAGATCGCTATTACGTCATGGAGAAGGGTGCGATCGCGCTCCAGGGGACGGACGCCAACAACGACCGCGAAGCGATCAAGCCCTACCTGGCGTTTTGACCTTTTCGACCGGCCCAGGGCGCAAGCGCTGGGTTGATTGAGCGAACATGAAACTCGCGAAACTGCTTCGGATCCTCGCCGTCTCCGTGATCCTGGCCGGCTACTCGGCGTGGGTGTCATCGCGGCGCGAAAGCGTGTTGCCTTCCGCCCAGTCTTCCGTTGCGGAGATTCCCTTGCTCCGCGTGGAAGAGGCCGAGTCTCTCTGGCGCAGTGGTTCGACCGTCTTCCTCGACGTGCGCTCCTCGATCGATTACGCCTACGGCCACATTACCGGGGCCATCAGTTTCCCCGAGGAGGAGATCGAGGAGCGTCTGCTGAAAATGAAACCCCGGCTGGAGCGAGTGCCAGCCATCGTGGTCTACTGCGGCTCGCGGAATTGTGGCAAGAGCCTGTGGGCAGCCATCCGACTTCGCAATGCCGGTTTGTCCCAGACGAAGATCTTTCCCGCGGGATTCAATGAGTGGCACCAACACGAACTGCCCATCACCCGTGACGCCTCGCGCTGAGCGCAGGCGGTTCGGGGACTGGCTGACCCTCCTCTGCCGCTACGTCCTGGCCGCCGTGTTCCTCATGGCTGCCATCACCAAGATTACCGACCTTCGGGGATTTCAGGATCAATTCCTGCTGCGCACACTGCTGCCGGAGTGGTCCTCCCTGGTCGTCGTCCATTGGTTGCCCTGGCTCGAACTGACCTGTGGAGCGTGTCTGGTCTTTGGTTACGCCGTCCGCGAGGCAACCCTGATCATTCTGCTCCTTCTCGTCCTCTTCATCGCATACAACCTGACAGTGCCAGCGGAAGTTGATTGCGGTTGTTTCCTCTTCTTCCCCGGCTCCACGGCGGTCTCCTTCTGGGTGCCGCTGCGCAATGCGATCCTCATTGGCTGTAGCCTGCAGGTAGTGCGTTCAGCTTAG
>JBBRIK010001019.1:0-3100 GCA_038221045.1 Gemmatales bacterium | reverse complement strand
CTTGAGCGCCTTGGCCACCTTGTCGAGGTTGGCGTTAGTCTCGCGCAGGTTCGCGCCTTCCGGCGACACGTCGCGATCATGAAAGCAGTAGAAGCCGACGCCGAGCTTCTCCATGAACTCGAAGGCGACCTTGACGCGCTTGAGGGCCATCTCGACGGAGTCCGTGCCGTCTTCCCAGGGCCGAACGGCGCAGCCGGGACCGAAGGGGTCGCTGCCGGTGCCGCGCATCGTGTGCCAGTAGGCGACGGCGAAGCGGAAATGCTCGCGCATCGGCTTGCCCTCGATCACCTCGTCGGCGTTGTAGTGCCGAAAGGAGAGCGAATTGGTCGAGGTCGGTCCCTCGTAACGGATCTTCTGCACTTCAGGGAAGAAGGCCATGATGTTTATCGGTGGGTGAAAGTCAGGGGGCGGGTGGAGAGGCGAGGGGGGCCGCTGGCGTTCCGGCGGCCTCCAGTTTGCGGAACTTTCGCAGGACGATATAGGTCTCGAAGACCTCGTAGACCAGGGCGATCAGGCCGAGCCAGGGGAGCAGGTCGAGCACCATGAGGAGAGCGGCGGGAAACGGCGGGACTTTCACTCCCTCGGGAACCTCCGGCCGGGGCAAGCACAGGCCGACGGCGATAATGGCCACGATGATGAGCAGACCGGTGATCTGCACGATGAGGTAGGCCCGCCGCGACAGACGCAGCAGGCCATACACCTTGAGTCGCGGCGGAGGGTTCATCGCTTGCCCGCGGCGACGGGAGCCGGTTCCTTGACAGCCTGGATGATGTTCGTCAGGAACGCCGGCAGGTCGTCGGGCTTTCGGCTCGTGATGAGATTGCCGTCGCGGACGACCTCGGCATCGACATACGTCGCGCCGGCGTTGATGACGTCGTCCTTGATGGCGAAGAAGCAGGTGGCCTTCTTGCCCTTGAGGGCTTGCGTGGAGCAGAGGACCCAGGGGCCGTGACAGATGGCGGCGACGACCTTGCCCTGTTCCGCCATTTCGGAGACGAACTTGATAATCGCTTCGCAGCGGCGTAGGAAGTCGGGCGCGAAGCCGCCGGGAATGACGACGGCGTCGAAGTCGTTGACGGAGACGTCCTTGATGGACTTGTCGCTCTTGGCCGGGTAGTTGAGCTTGCTGGGGTAAGTGTGTCCGGCCTCAGGTCCGACGAGAGTGACCTGACAGCCCGCTTCGCGCAGGCGATAGACGGGATACCAGACTTCCATCTCCTGATACTGCTGCTCGATGAGGACGGCGATACGTTTGCCTTTGAGTTCCATCGATGTCTCCTCCGTGGGATTGATGATCGGATGGAAGAAATTCTAGGGAGGGAAGCGAAAACGGCGAGGTAACTCAGGACGCCTCACGCAGCAGGCAATGTCCAGAGGCCAGGCGCTGTTCAATACGGAATCCAGCCGTTAGCATCCATCCAGCGATAGATCCAGGGATGACGCCAGGGATTCCACAGCGAATAGCTCACCGACATCACGGACAGCGCGAGCAGGGAATACGACATGCATCGCCCCCCTTGCTTCGACGACAGTTGATCCACGATCGGCAGCATCGCCAGGAGCCAAAAGGGCGTCAACCACATCAGCCAGCGCGGACCATTGGTCCAGCCGCCGTAGTTGTCACTTTTCACGAGATAGAAGGCGACGATAAGGATCGTCAGCCCCAGCGTCAGCCGTGCAAACGAGACGTGGAGGCGAGCGGGGGGCGTAAGCCCCCTGTTTTCCTCGCTCGCAACAGGAGGCTTACGCCTCCCGCTCGCCCGCACCATGCCCACCAGGGCGAGCAGCACATAGGGCGTCAGCGACAGCAGGCCATGATGTCCAAGCAGGACGTGAAAGGCATAAGCTCCGACACTTTCTTTCCTCCTGGCGAAGTCGATGCCCGGCTTGACCGGATCGGGATCGCGCGCCCAGTGGCTGCCCTCGTACTTGTACCACGGTCCGCCGAACTTCTCGTACGTCGGCGAGAACTCGCCCATCGCGAGATAGTTCGTCAGCAGGAACGCCGCCGCCGGCACCAGCGCCCCCGGCACGAACCAGAACAGCGTTCGCCGAACGTCCTTGAGTCCCATCAGGGCGAACAGCCCCAGCGCGAACGCCAGGGCCGGCAACTCGTTACAGACCGTGAACGCGGCGAAGAAGCCCGCTCCCAAGATCGCTCCCCAGCCTGGCCTCTCCTCGGTCCAGAGTTTCGACGCGAAATAGAGGGCGAACAACGCGCTGCACGTTCCGAGCGTATGGTTGTTCATGCTGATGAGGAAGGGCGTCATCAGCGTGCCGAAACACGCCGTCGCCATGACGAAAAGGCGGCCCCAGTCCGTCGTCCCGAAGCGCTCGATCAGCCGCGACAACAGGATCAGATACATGATCCACGGCAGTAGATTAAAGGTGATGAGCGTGATGCGGACGACGGCGTCGGCGTTCTCAGCCAGCGTCCAGCCGAGGGCCTGCTTCAGCAGCCAGTATTCGCCGGCCATCATGACCGGCAACAGCGGCGGCTTCGTCGAATAAAACTCGCCCGTCTCGGGATTCATCACCTTATCGACCGTCTGCCAGCCGTCCTCGAAAACGATGCCGGTGTCGCCATACTTGTTCGTCTCGCTCTTCAGGGCCGGATCGCGATGGCCGATGACGAACGTCCCGTCATCGACCAGCGCCCGCACGGTACACCAGCGCGAGCGGTCATTCGACGAGAACGTCGGCATCGGATTCGGACGAGTGAGGGGCCATTTCCTCTTGCTCTTCTCTTCCGGCTTGTTTTCGTCACGGTGCAAGGAGGGTTCGAGGACGAACTCGGCGCAGAGGATACGGCCCAGTGCCATGCCGGCCGTGACGACGATCATTATCGAGTAAAGCTGTTTGCGGATCGCGTCGTTCATGGGATGAGGTCCGTTCGCTCGGCGATGCTGTAGGAATCCTCGTCCCGGCTCAGGTAGGCGGTGATCAGTTCGGCGAGGAAGCCGATCGACATCATCTGCGCCCCGAGGAGGACGGCCCCCAGAGCATACAGGAGCAAAGGCCGTTTGTGCAGCGGATCGTACGAGCCTGGCTCGATGACGTTGATAATCCAGGTGACCGCCAGCCAGAGGAGCGCCAGGTT
>JBBRIK010001018.1:0-3100 GCA_038221045.1 Gemmatales bacterium | reverse complement strand
TCGTCGCCATCGACGGTGACTTCGTTGCCGGCGTAGGAGGTGAACAGCACGCGATCGCCCTCCTTGACCTGGAACGCAGCGCGCTTGCCGTTTTCGAGCAGCTTGCCGTCGCCGAGGCTGAGGACCTTGCCCTGACGAGGCTTTTCCTTGGCGGTGTCCGGCAGCAGGATGCCGCCCGCCGTCTTGTCTTCGGCTTCCAGACGCTTCACGACGATCTTGTCATTCAACGGTACGACCTTCATGCCGTAGGCTCCTCAAGGTGGGATACGATTCGTGGTTTCAGTTCGACTCGCCTGCGTCCGGCGTCTCTCCGTAGTACCGGACAATAGCGCGAGAGACAGTATACAGGACGGTGCCGCGCGTGACCGGCTTGTGCAGGACGCTATAGGCCTGGGCCTGACACGCTTCGCGGATCAGCGTCTCACTGGTGTCCGCCGTCACGAGGATGCACGGCAACAGCGTACGGATCTGGTGCAGCAGCCGCAGCGTCTCCAGTCCCGTCATCCGGGGCATGTGCATGTCGAGCAAGGCCAGATGAATGGCCTGCTCGCGCGCAATGTCAACAGCCTCCTCGCCCGACGTCGCCAGCAGAATGCGGAACCCCTGCGGCTCGATGATCTCGCGCAGGGCCTCGCGCTGACCCGCGTCGTCGTCAGTAATAAGGATGCTGAAGCCCATGTGTCCCCGTTCGTTCATGCCGTTCCCCTTACTTGGGCCGTGGCCCCGGCTCAGCATGGACGGCGACAAGAGAGCGTCCTTGTCGCCTCATCAGAGTTTGCAAACCTGATGCCGCCCCTCTCCAGGGCGTCAGCGAGGAACGCAACTCCCTTCTCAAGTTAATCATCCGTCCGGGGAAAAAACAATAGCTGGCGAAGAGAGAGAACTTATGACTGCCAGAGAAGGTAGCGAAGACTGCCAGAGTGACAGGGTTATCGGTGCCGCTTGCGGCTGTGCAATGTTGAGCAGAGCCGCAAGCGGCGCGGGGGTTATTTCGGCTTGTCGCGGAGCTTCTCCGGATTGAAGTCCTCGTCGTCGAGTTGGGCCTGGAGCATGTAGTGCGTGTAGCGGTAATACTCGACTTCCTGGCCGCGTTCATCCTGCGTGATGATCAGGGCAGGCAAGTGCGTGTCGTTGTCGAGATAGCACCAGCGACGCCCGCCCTTGGGAAGGCTCGGCTCGATGCGGGGCGGCACGGTCCACTCGACGCCCTCCAACGGCTCGGGAAATTCCAGCCGCTTCTGCTTGCCAAGATAGGTCAGGACCCCCTGGCTCATGTCGCCTCGATCGAGGGCCGAGAGGATTTTGCCAAAACGGTCGATGAGCGTGCCAACTCCTGCCTCGGTGATCGAGTGCCGGCTGTTGTTCCGGACAAGGAACGAATCGGGAGCGAGCGCGATAACCTTGCCGGCCGGCGAGAACGGCATGTCGCCGGCGGCCAGTTTCGTGTACAACTTGTTGTCAAAACGTCCCTCGACGTACAGGGCTTCGCGTCCCTTCCCATTTGTCTCAATCCACTTGAAATAGACGCTCTTCGGCTTCTTGCGGTACTTGAAGAGCATCACCTCCTCAGGCTGCTTCTTGCCGTTGACTATCTCGCGCCGCGTCAGGCAGACGATATAGGTATCGATGGCGGCATGTTGCTTTTCGGCCAGCGCGTGAAGCCGGCGAATAGCATCCTGGGGGCTGGACGCTTCCACGACAGGCGCGGGCGGCGTTGGAGGAGCAGTCGAGCGCGGGGTCGAGACCTGCTCGACGACGGCAGGAGCCGGCTCCTTCCGCGTGATGGGCGTAGGTTCGCTGGGAATCCGTAAGGGAGGCGCTGGAGCATCTTGGTTGCGCTGCCGTTGCTGCGCGAGAGTGGAAGGGGGCGCATCCTCGGTGGGAGAACGCCGGCGCGGCAGGCCGACGCAACCGAAGAAGGCCAATCCCAGGACCAGTCCCAGAACCAGCCGTAGTATTTTCATCCGGGCCTGCATGCGGATTCCTTTCCTTCCGCGACCGATGCCGACATCCTGTCGGCGCACGCAGTCTACCCGGCGGTCCGAGCAAATGACAGACGAACCTCAATCCGGCTTGCGTCCGCCGAGCGATGTGGCCACTTCGTTGAGGATTTCTCGCGTCTTCTCCTCGGTGAGTTGATCTTTTGTAAAGGTATAGGCGGCAATGATCCTGTAGCGGTTGTAAAAGAGAACGAACACGTCGGCCTGATCGTCGATTTTGTACTTCTGCAGTTGCGGCTTCGTCGTCAGGGCTAGCGACAGATACTTGAGGTTCGCGTCCTTCTGCACGTCGAGGATCTGTTTCTCAAGATCGTCGCGGATATCGTCGTCGCGCGCGAAGTCCTTCAACTTGTCGGTGACGAAGACGACAAAACCGGCCAGGCGCGTGTTCGGGTTGAGATGGACGGCGGTGTCGAGTTTTTCAAGGAGGCGCTTTCGCGCCGGGGTCAACTCGGTGCCGCGAGCCACGACCATGACGACGGGATTGAGGTCGTGTTCGGTGACGAGGCAGTGGAACTTGCCTTTCCGCTTGCCCGTGACCATGTAACTGGTGAAGGGGCCGGGGACGTCGCTGCCGGCCTGGGGATAAGTGGGCGGATCGTCCTTGTCAGCCTGAGCGAACGTGAAGGAAGAAAAAATCAGGACCAGAGCGGCAAGGAGGATGCGGCGCATGAGGGGACTCTTCGTGATTCCGGCGTTGACGGACCCTCTCCAGCATGACGGCAAAACGCGCTGGGGTCAACGTCGGAGAGGAGAAACAGGAGATGATTCGCGACGCTTCGGAGAAGCGTTGCGGAGAATAACGTCTTGCCGCTTGCGGCTTAGCAGACAGACCGCTAAGCCGAACGCGCCAAGATGGGGGTCGCTCAGCGCTTCGCGGGAGTCGTCTTGTTCGACGTCGTCTCGCAGCAGCCGCAGCAGACGGGGGTGTTGTTGATGTGGAAGGTGCAGTAGCAACCGGCGGCGATCATGGCGCTGAGGCAGTCGCACCAGGTCTGCAGGCTCGTGCAGCACTTCGGATCGCCGCTGGTGCAGCTAAAGCAAACGCCCCGGTCAACCGTCTCGCAGCGGCACAGACCCATCGTGAAGTTGTAGTTGCA
>JBBRIK010001017.1:0-3104 GCA_038221045.1 Gemmatales bacterium | reverse complement strand
CCATTGGACCCCTTGGTGGCGCGCCCCGGCGTTTTCCCCGGGCCGTACCACCCCAACCCTTGGGGCGGGCGGGGAGGTTCAGCCCCCGTTTTTATGGTATGCCCCGGGGGGCTTAGGCCCCCGGCTCGCCCATTCCAGCGCAGTAGAAGTAGGGTCTCTCAGCGCAATTTCAACACTCCAAATCGAGGTCCCCTCATGTCGCCGCGCATCCTTGGCCTGGCCTGTGTGGTTCCCCTCCTCCTTTGTTCCCTACTCATGAGCCAGGACAAGGAGCCGCGCCGCCTCGCGCTGCTGATCGGCATCAACGAGTACAGTGCAGGCTCGGGGGTGCGGAAGCTGTCCTGGGCCGAGGCCGATGTCGAGGAGATGGCGAAACTGCTGGAGGACGGCAAGTACCGGGTCACGCTCCTGACCGGCAAGGATGCCACTGCCAAACGCTGCGCCGAGGAAATTGACAAGATCAAGGCCATGAAGCTCAACGACACCGATACCGTCCTCGTCGGCCTGGCGGGACACGGCCAACTGTTCCGCGTCAAGGACCGGGACGTCAGTTTCTTCGTCCCTCACGACGGGGTGCCGAAGGCCGGCCGGCTCGATTCGCTGCTCTCCCTCGACGAGCTGGTGGCCGAGCTGCAAGACAGCGGGGCCGGAAAGCGCTTCCTTCTCATCGACGCCTGCCGGGATGTCGCGGGTCGGGGAGTGCGCGGCGAGTCCGAGGTCACCTTTTCGGTCAAGAGCGGCACCGGAGTGCTCTTCAGTTGCAAGGAAGGCGAAATGGCACAGGAGCCGGACGAATTCAGGCACGGGCTGTTTTTCTACCACGTCCTGCAACGGCTGCGGGAAAGCAACGGCAAGTTGAAATGGGGCCGGCTGGTCGCCGATGTGGTGGAGAAGGTCCCGGAAGCCATGCCGAAACAGTTGGCCGAGAAGGGCGCCAAACAGCATCCCGACGACCTCAGCAAGGGCGTCGCCGGCGAGGTGGTCTTCGAGGGCAAAACAGGCGCACAAAGGAAGCCGGGCGAGGTGGTGGAGGTAGCCCTGGGCAAGGGCGTGAAGATGAAGTTCTGCTGGATTCCGCCGGGCGAGGCCCAACTCGGCTCACCGAAGGCCGAACGGCTGGCAGTGCTAAAGCAGATCGACAAAACGGAGGAGCCTGACTGGTTGCAGTCCGAGGCGGAGGAGGTGCGCGGCAAGTACACGAGCAAGGGTTTCTGGCTGGGTAAGTATCCGGTGACGCAGGAGGAATGGCAGACGCTGATGGACGAAAACCCGAGCTATTTCGTGCCGAGTCAGGAACGCATCAAGAAGGCAGACACTACAGACACGAGCCGTTTCCCGGTGGAGCAGGTATCGTGGGACGACTGTCAGAAGTACCTGAAGAACCTCAACGGCAAGGAACTGCCAGCGGCGTTGGGCAAGGGGAGTTTTGTGCTGCCTCATGAGGATGAGTGGGAGTATGCGTGCCGTGGCGGGAAGGGCAACCGCCGGCCGTTCTACTTTGGCGACGAGTTGAACGGCAAGCAGGCGAACTGCGATGGGAATTATCCGTATGGCACGACGACAAAGGGTGCGTATCTGGAGCGGCCGGTGGCGGTGGACGGGAAGGAGCAAGAGGGCTACGAGAAGGAAGCACCTCATCCGTGGGGTTTGTGTCACATGCACGGTAACGTCTACCAGTGGTGTGAAAATCTGTACAGGAAAGACGCTCGTGTGGTGCGTGGCGGCTCGTGGAGCTACCTCTCGAGGAGCTGCCGCGCGGCTTACCGCTACAGGAGCGCGCCCTCGGACTGCCACTTCGACGTCGGGGTTCGGGTTGCTTTTCGCCTGGACTGATTACGCTTTTCTCTTTTTGCTGTTCGCCGCGCAACTCAAGAGGGTGGTGAATCCGACGCTGGTCCAGACGGCTCCGGGTTCGCTACGTCGAAAATGTCCAGTGCCATTCGCTGATAGGTGATTCCCTTGTCCTAATCTCTCGAGGAAGATTGAGGTTGCGGAAGCCACGGGACTCGTAGAATCGGCTCGCCCGCTTGTTCTCTTCATCGACCGACAAGACGAGCAGTGGATAGCGATCTGTCCGGGATGCCGCCTCGGCGATGAGATCGTCGAGGATCTGGTAGGCGTACCGCTCCTCACGCGGTGCATCCTTCGGCTCGCCCTTGAAATGGTCCTGGATGCCGATGCAGGGAATGACGCTCACTCGTTCCTTCTTCTTGCTTCGGGGCGGCCAGGTGTAAGTGGTTGCGCCCAGTGAGGCAAAACCCACGAGGCTCCCCTCCGGCGTCCGGTAGAGCCAGACCTCCGTCCCAAACTGCCGCATATCTTCCAGGGCGCTATTCTCGCCCGTTCGGGACTTGATCCACTCGGCAACCTCGACCTCCCAGGCCTCCGTCCCGCAGGAGAAAGCCTGGACCTCGGGGAGATCGATATCGGGTTCGCGGAAGACGTGTTTTACGAGGGGCGGCATCGGAGGGCCGTCTGCAAGGGAGATGGGGAAGGAAATCAGTTATCTGTCGCAGATTCATTGGCGGTGGGGATGCGGCGAGGCTTCCGCGCTAGTTGTTCCGCCTGTACTTTTTCCTGCCGCATCTGTTCCAGGAGTGCAGCCGCTTCTTCCGTCAGGACCACTTCTTCATAGGCCACAGGCACTTTGCGGGATTCCGCCGCGCCAGCTGCTCCGTTCTCCTCGGCAGGCTGAAGTTGTTCTTGCCCGACAGTAGACGGTCTTTTGCTTCCGGTCGGCACGGTTGGCCTCGTTTATGGTTGTGCTTTTCAGCAAACGTCACCCATCGAGCATTGTATCGCTCAGGAGAATCTTGCTCCAGTACAGGTTCCACTCGTCGGATATCGAAAGGCGATCGTTGTGCCTCCGAGACCACAGGCCTTAGCAAGCTTGCAATTCCGGTTCCGCCCATCAGGGGCAACGCTCAGTCCAGGCGAAAAGCAACCCGAACCCCGACGCTGTAGCTGCGGACCGAGGGCGCGCTCCAGCTGCGGTTAGCCGCGCGGCAGGCCCACGAGTCGCCGACCCACGATCCGCCACGCATCACACGAGCGTCTGCCCTGTACAGATTTTCACACCACTGGTAGACGTTGCCGTGCATATC
>JBBRIK010001016.1:0-3108 GCA_038221045.1 Gemmatales bacterium | reverse complement strand
GTTGCCGCTTGCGGCTTTGCAAGAGTATGCGAAGCCACAAGCGGCAAGAAGGGGAAGGTCCCCTTTTCACGGATGAGTGAATTCGAGTAGAATAGAGGAATTGGCACGAGTCGGGCGGCGGCACGATTCACATACGCAGGGAGATTATCCGCTTGGCACAAGAGAAGATCCGCATTTATCAACTGGCTAACCAGCTCAACTTGCAGAGCAAGGATCTGCTCGAGCTGTGTCAGCGACACGGCATCGACGTGAGGAATCAGTTGAGCACCCTCGATCAGGAACAGCGCGACCAAGTGGTCGAGTTGGTCCAACAGGGAACCTCCGCGCCGGCTTCGACTCCCGCCAAAGCTCCGACGGCTCCCAAATTACCACAAGAACACCGCAAGATCGCCACCATCGAAACGCCTCGCCGCCCCGTTGTGCGCGAGAGCAAGGCCATCGAGCCTTCCGCTCCCCCAGTCCTGGAGACGTCTCCCGAAGTGGTCGAGACGACCCCGCAACCGGCAGTTTCGGCGGCAGCCCAGGCCGAGCCTGAGCCTGTCGTTCCCATCGAGCCGCAACCCGTCGCCGAGAAGCCGGCCCCCGAGGTCCCCATTCAGCAGCCCGCGCCGGCTCCCGTCGCCGTTGAGACGCCCGCGACTCAGCCGCCGCCTGCTCCTCCGGTGACTCCGCCACAGCCGCCGGCTCCGGTCAGTGCGCCAGCCGCCTCCGCGCCGGTCAAACCCGCAAAGGCCCCCGACAGGCCGGACGCAACACGCCCGCCGACGCCTCCTCCTCAAGAACAACCCCGCGCTGTTCCTCCGCGCAGCGATCGGCCGATCCGCAAACTCGATGGCGGCGGCAACAGCGGGTCGCCCCGACCGCAAACCGCCCGACCTCCGGAACGAAGGCCGCAACCAACATCCGGCGGACCGCGTCAGGCAGGAGGGCAGGCTCGTCTCGCGCCGCTGCCGCCGCAGAAGGCCAAACCAGCCGGTAGCGAGGAGAAGAAGGGTCCGCCACCCCCGCAGACCGGACCGAGGAAGTTGGCCAATATCCCAGCCGATCTCGACACGAATCGTCCGATTCGTCTCGAAGAGCTGCTTCGGCCCCCCACCCGGCCCGCCACGACGGGACCCGGCGGGGTCGTGGTTCCGGTCGAGGGGGAGATAGCCGAGGATGACGACGACAAGAAGGGCGGAGCCAAGAAGCCGAACCGTCCGGGTGGAGTCGCGGGCCGCGACCAGCGGCATTCCCAGCGCCAGGCGCGCGCCAAGGACCGTCTGACCGGGACCGGCGGCAAGGGGTTGCTCGTCGAGGATGAGAGGCCTCAGTCTCGCCACCTCCATCGCCAGAAAATGCCCAAGCAGCGCACCCAGCCCCGCAAGGGCAAGGTGCCGATCGAGTTGCCGATCACGGTTCGCTCGCTGTCCGAGGCGGTCGGCATGCAGTCGGGCAAGCTGCTCATGCAACTCATCCAGCACGGTGCACCGGCGCGCATCACCATCAACTCGATGCTCGATCCCGTTCTCGCCGAGGCGCTGGCCCTTGAGAATGGCTGCGAACTGGACGTCAAGCGGCCCCATGACGCCGAGGAGCATCTGCTCAAGGAAATGGGAGCGCCGGACGACCCCGAGACGATGGTCCTGCGCGCTCCGATCGTCACCATCATGGGCCACGTCGATCACGGCAAGACGTCCTTGCTCGACCGGATTCGCGAGTCGAACATCGTCGATACCGAGGCGGGCGGCATCACGCAGGTGCTGCGCGCCTGGCGCGTGGAACACAACGGCAGGCCGATCACCTTCCTCGATACGCCCGGCCACGAGGCGTTCACCAAGATGCGAGCCCGCGGCGCCAACGTCACGGACATCGCCGTCATCGTCGTGGCGGCGACCGACGGCGTCATGCCCCAGACCGAGGAAGCGATCAGTCACGCCAAGGCGGCCGAGGTGGCGATTATCGTCGCCATCAACAAGGTCGATATGCCCAACGCCAACATCCCCAAGACCGAGCGCCAGCTCTACGGTCTGGGACTGGTTCCCGACACGATGGGCGGCGACGTGCAGTTCGTCCAGACCAGCGCCATCACGGGCCAGGGCGTTCCCGAATTGCTCGACACGATTTCACTGGTGGCCGAAGTCCACGAACTGAAGGCCAATCCGAACAAGCCGGCCCAGGGCACCTGCCTGGAAGCCTCGGTCAACGAGGGCGAGGGCGTGACGGCCACCGTTCTCGTGCGCGACGGCACCCTGCGTCGCGGCGACGTGCGGTGGTGTGGGGCGGCTCATGGCCGGATTCGAGCGATGTACAGCGACCTCGGCCTGCCCATTGAGGAAGCTGGCCCGAGCATGCCGTGCCAGGTGACCGGCCTGGACATCATCCCCAACGCCGACGATCCGTTCGTCGTCGTTGAGGACTTGATGGTCGCAAGGGGGATTTCCGAGAAACGCAAGGGCAAGGCCCAGGAAGCCAGCCTCCAGGGCCGCGATCTGATGACCCTCGATACGCTGCTGTTGACCAAGGCGACCGAGTTGAAGATCGTCCTCAAAGCGGACGTGAAGGGTTCAGTCGAGGCGATCAAGAAGGAACTGGAGAAGCTCCAGCACGACGAGGTGCGCGTCCGCATCCTGCACACGGGCATCGGCGCGATCAACGAGAGCGACGTGACGCTGGCGATGATTTCGCCATCGGACACGCTGATCGTCGGTTTCAACGTGGTGCCGGACGACGCCGCCAAGTCCCTGGCCGACTCGCGCGGCATCAAGATCCACGAGTACAAGATCATCTACGAGTTGACCGGCGACATCCGCTCGGCCCTCGAAGGCAAGTTGAAGCCTCGTGAGGAGATGGTTCATCTCGGGCGAGCCGTGGTGCGCGAGACGTTCAAGATCAGCAAGGTCGGCACGATCGCCGGGTGCTACGTCACGCAGGGGACGATCGAGCGGAGCGCGAAGATCCGCCTCATCCGCGAGGGCATCGTGGTGTTCCCGCAGGGCGAGCGCACCGCGTCCCTGGAAAGCCTGAAGCGCTTCAAGGACGACGCCCGGGAGGTGAAGGCAGGCTTCGAGTGCGGCCTGAAACTGGCCAACTACGACGACATCAAGGTGGACGATGTCATCGAAGCCT
>JBBRIK010001015.1:0-3110 GCA_038221045.1 Gemmatales bacterium | reverse complement strand
GCGACATCCTGCTGCCGGATCGCCGCAACCTCTTCGCCTATCCGCTCGGGCCTGGAGGGACCGACAACACTTTCCAGCACGCCGGCGGTGAGGTCATCTTCAATCTGCCGAATGGGCTGCACGGTTTCATGCTCATCAACGCCGAGAACACGCGCATCGACAAGGGTCCGATTGCCATCGTCAGCGACCCGCGCAGGCCCGATCGGGCTGTCGAGCCGGGGGTGTCGTGCATGTCGTGCCATTTCACCGGCATTCTTCAAAAGAACGATCAGATACGCGATCATGTCGCGAAGAACCCCAAAGCGTTCACCGCGAAGGACGCTGAGATCATTCGGGCGCTCTATCCCACCGCCGACAAGATGAAGGGGCTGATGGACGAGGACGCCGAGCGCTATCGCAAGGGCCTCGAAAAGACGGGCAACAAGATCAATAAGCTCGAACCCGTCTCGACGTTGACCCTCCGCTATGAGGCCGATGTCGATGCCGAGACGGTGGCCGCCGAGTTGGGCATTCGCGTCAAGGATTTCATCGCGCGGGTGTTGCCGCAAGAGAGTGTGGCGCGCAACCTGGGCGGCCTGAAAGTGCAGGGAGGGACGGTCTCGCGGCAGGCCCTGGTACAATCGTTCGGCGACATGGCCAGGGCGTTGCGTCTCGGCACTGTGCTTCAGGTCGGCGCGACGGGAGCGCTGCTGACGGACAACACCGGCGAACTCGATCCGCTCGAAGGCTCGGCCAATCAGACCAACGCCGTCACGTTCTCACCCGATGGCCGTTTCGCCTTGCTGGCCAGCGCCGACAAGAGTGTGCGGTTGTGGGACGTCGAAGGAGGCCGCGAGTTGCGCCGCTTTGTCGGCCATTCCGCCTCCGTGTGGAGTGTCGCCTTTCGGCCCGATGGCGGGCAGGCGGCTTCCGGCGGCGTCGATACGATTGTTCGTCTCTGGGACGTGGGGAACGGCAACGAGGCGAAGCGACTCGAAGGACACGGCGGTCTCGTGGCCGCCCTGTGCTATTCGCCGGACGGCAAGCGGTTGCTGTCCGCGGCCCTCGATCACAGCGTCATCCTCTGGGACGTCGAGTCCGGCAAGGAGTTGCGCCGCTTCGGGGGTGTCCGCCACGTCAGCGCCGTCGTCTTCGCGCCGGACGGCAAGCAGGCCGCTGTCTGTGCTGCCAATGTCCTGCACCTGTTCGACGTGGCGACGGGGAGAGAGGTAAGGACGTTTGATGGCCACACGGATTCCGTGACGTGTGCGGTCTTCGCCGGGGAGGGCGGGCAGCTTGTCACTGGGTCCGACGATGGGACCGCGAGGCTCTGGGACACCGCGACAGGGCGTATTGTCCGCTCTTTCATCGGCCATGATGCTCCGGTCTCGTCGGTGTCGCTCTCTCCGGACGGCAAGTGGATGGTCTCGGCAGGCAGTGATGCGACGGTGCGCCTGTGGCAGGTAAGCTCGGGCAAGGAACTGAAACGCTTCGGTAAACATAGCGCTGCCGTCCTGGGACTCCACTTCACTCCCGATGGCGCGGCGACCCTCTCGGGGAGTAATGACGCCGAGGTGCGCGTCTGGCAACTCGGGAAGGGCAGGGGGGAGGTCTCCCAGCCGCTGAAGCCTGACGTCCGAATTGATGAGCTTCCCCCCGTCAAGGAGTTACGGCCGGCGCGCATCATTCCGACGACGCGCTCCATCCATTCGCTGAAGCTGTCGCCCAATGGCCGCTGGCTCTACTTCCTCGGCGTCGATGGAGGCGCTTACCTGGAGCGGATCGATACCGAGAGCGGCGACCTGGGACGAAAGCCGATTCGACTCGCCGACGGGATGCAGGCGCTGTCCATGACACCCGACGGCAAGATGCTGTTCGCCTTCAAACCCAATGAGCGCCAAACCGCTATTCAGGCCATCGAGGCGCCGAAGTGGTCGATCCAAAAGACGTTCACGGTCCCGTTCGGCGGCTACGATCTGGCCGCCGATGATCGAGGCCGGCTCTACCTCAGTGGAGAGAGCCGCGATTACGCCGAGATCGCCGCCGCCGACATGAACGGCGCAGTCCTGTCTCGCTGGGGGGGAATCTGGACGCGCTCGCTGCTGCGGCTGTCGGCGGATCAGAAACGCCTCTATGTCGCGACACAGGGAGTAACGCCCGGTTCGATCGACGGTGTGGTGTTGCCGTCGCGGCTGGACGACAAGCCGGCGCTCTATCGTTCGCCTGCGCGGAACGACAAGCCTCTCGGCGGCGAATTTCTCGTGACACCCGACGGACGCTATCTCCTGTCCCGCAGCGGCCCCGTCCTGAAGACCGCCCCCGAGGCGGCGACCGATCTGCACTACGAGACGACGCTGAAGCCTCATCTCGCGGCCGCCGTCGCGCCGGAGTTGGGTCTCGCGTTCCTCTGCACGGACGACAAGGGATTGCTTATTTACTCCTATCCCGACTTCAAACTGCGCTCGATCAACAAGCTTCCTGGTGTCGCCTATCAGGCGGTTTTGGATGGCAAGACAGGTCGTCTCTATCTGGCGGTGTTCGATGCGAAGACGCTCGCTGGACGCCCCGAGGAACGAGGCGGCGGCGAGGTGCACATCTACGACTTGAAGGAATGGCTGACGTCAGCGAAATGAAAACCGCTTGCGGCGTGGCGGAGAAGACCGCTACGCCGCAAGCGGCAGAAGCCGAATCACTTCTTGTTCTTCTCTTCTTCCTGTGCCTTCTTCAAGTCGGCGATTGCCTTTTCGACGGCCTTGCGGGCCTCGACGACCTGCTTGTCGGCCAAGTCGCAGAAGGTCTTCGATTTCTTCGCCACCTCGACGAGATCGGGGTTATCCTTGCCGAACTTCTCGGACGTCGATTTCGCCTGATCGGCCAGCGACTTCGCGCTGGCCAGTTTCTGCTCAGCCGACCTGGCCTGGGATTCTCTTTCCTTGACCAACTCCATCAGCTTCTTGACCCGAGACGATTCCGTCTTCGGTTCTGGCTCCGCGACGACCTCGGGAGCGAGCTTGCCGGATTTCAGATCGGCGAGCAGTGCCTGCACCGTTTCTGAAGGGATGGCATAGCTCTCGGTCCGGCCGGCGCGGGCGATGTTGATGCCGATCACCTTGCCGTCCAGATCGACGAGC
>JBBRIK010001014.1:0-3113 GCA_038221045.1 Gemmatales bacterium | reverse complement strand
CCCGGCCCAGCATGGGAGCCTGGATCACCTATGGACTCGGCAGCGAAAACCAGAACCTGCCCGGCTTCATCGCCATGTGTCCGGGTGGCTATCCCATCGTCGCCACGCAGAACTGGCGAGCCGCTTTCCTGCCCGGCACCTATCAGGGCACCTACGTCGATACTCAGCACGAAGACGTCCGCAAGCTGATCGAGAACATCCACAACGCCGCCTTGCCGCCCGAGGAGCAGCGCAAGCAACTCGACCTCGTCCTGAAGCTCAACCGCAGGCACAGCAGCGAGCGTCCGAACGATCCGCAGTTGGAGGCGCGCATCCAGTCGCTCGAACTGGCCTATCGCATGCAGGCCGAGGCGACCGACGCTTTCGACGTCAAGAAGGAACCCCAGAAGATCCGCGATCTCTACGGACCCGGACTGCATGCGCGCCAGTTGCTCATCACTCGCCGCTTGCTGGAACGCGGCGTCCGCTTCGTGCAGGTCTGGAGCGGCGCGGGACAGCCCTGGGACAATCACGACGGCCTCGCCAATCAGCACCGCAGCCTGGCGAAATCATGGGACCAGGCCATCGCCGGCTTCATGACCGATCTGAAACAGCGCGGCCTGTTCGACACGACGCTGGTGATGTGGGGCGGCGAGTTTGGCCGAACGCCCGTCGCGGAATTGCCGGCCCTGAGTGGCCGCGATCACAATCATTATGGCTTCTCGATGTGGCTGGCCGGCGGCGGCGTCAAGGGTGGCCACGTCCACGGCTCGACCGACGAACTCGGCTTCGCGGCGGCGACGGACAAGGTCCACGTCCACGACTTGCACGCGACGATCCTGCATCTTCTGGGTTTCGATCACGAGAAGCTGACGTATCGCTATGCGGGACGCGATTTCCGCCTGACCGATGTGCATGGCAATATCGTTCGCGAAGTGCTGGCCTGAGAAACACAACGAGCGGCGACCGCTTACGAGCCGCGACCGCAAGGGAGCGGTTGGAAGAAGAAGCCGCTCCCTTGCGGTCGCGGCTCGTCAGTAGTCGCGGCTCGTCAGTGGTCGCATGACTCATTGCCCTCAATCCGCCTGCATGCTCTCGCTTAGTTTGCCCAGCGCTTCGCTCTCGATCTGTCGTACGCGCTCGCGGGTCAGACCGAGGCGCTCGCCGATCTCCTTGAGCGTCTTGGGTTCCTCGTCATCCAGTCCGAAACGCATGCGCAGCACCGTCGCCTCGCGCTTGTCGAGTTTGTCGAGCAGGTCGAGAACGTGGTGCAAATCGTCGGCCTCGATCATCTCCGTATCGGGCGTCTTGGTGTTGCCGTCCATGACCATCTCGTCCAGCGAGAAGCCGGACTCGGAGTTGTCGGTCTGAGGAGCCGAGTTGTAGACGCGAATCGCCTTCTTGATGATATTGAGCTTCTTCTTCGGCAGGTCCAGGCTCTTGGCGATCTCTTCCTGCGTCGGCGCTCTGCCGAGTTCCTCTTGCAGCTTGGCGCTGGCCCGCCGCCACTTGGCGAGCAACTCGACCATGTAGGCGGGAATGCGAATCGTCTTGGCGGTGTTCACCAGGGCGCGCTTGATAGATTGCTTGATCCAGTAGCTGGCGTAGGTGCTGAAGCGCGTGTTCATCGAGGGATCGAAGCCCTCGACGGCCCGGAGCAGGCCGAGGTTGCCTTCCTCGATCAGGTCTTGCAGAGCCAGTCCCTTGCCGGTGTAACTGCGGGCGATGTTCACCACGAGGCGCAAGTTGGCGCGCACCATCCGGTCGCGGGCTTCACTGTCGCCGTCCTCGATTCGATAAGCGAGTTGCTTCTCTTCCTCCGCATTAAGAAGGGGAGTCTCGTTAATCTCACGGAGGTATGTCTCCAGGGGCGACTGGACGGCATCGCTCCGTAGGCGGCGCGGACGGGTCATGGGGAGGGTCCCAGCAGGTGTAAGAGGGTCGGAACCTCAAAACCACCGAACGTCAGGATCGACCACGAGCAAGGCTGGCTCGGAAGCGACTCCACAGTCTGATATCGTCGTACGGGCCATCCCGCTGCACCCCTGGCTTGTGCAGATTACCGCGCTTCAGGGCCGGAGCCGGTCTGTGCGGAAGAACCGACAGGAGTGGAATGTCTAATTTCTAAGGACGAATGACGAAAGAATGAACAATTACCAATCACCAATCACCAAACCTCAAGGAAGACCATCGCAGGGATCTTTCGTCATTGAGGCTTGATCATTACTCATTCTTTCGTCATTCGTCCTTACTCATTAGTCATTCTGCGGGAGGCGGCATATCAAACAGCCCGCCGCCCGCACCCGTGCCGCCGCGCAACTCGCGGGCAGGCTTCCCAGCATCATCCGACGACGGCTCCGCCGTTGCCGTTGCCGTCCCCGGCTCCGTTCCCGTCGCCTCCGGCTCTTCGCCCTCTTCGCCCTCGGCCATGCCCAGACGCTTGCGGCTCAGACCGATCTTGCGCTCGGCCGCATCGACTCGCAGCACCTTCACCTCGATCGGATCGCCCACCTTGACGACCTCCTCGGGGCTATCGACCTTGTGGTCGGCCAGCTCGCTGATGTGCAGCAGTCCCTCCAGGCCCGGCTCCAACTCGACGAAGACCCCGAAGTTCGTCAGCTTCGTCACCTTGCCGGTCTTCATCTCACCCGGCTTGTAACGGCTGGGGATGTCGCCTTCCCACGGATCGCTCGTCATCTGCTTCAGGCCCAGCGCGATGCGCTTGCGCTCCTGATCGACGTTGAGCACCATGCAGGTGACGCTCTGGCCCTTCTGCACCACCTCGCTCGGATGGGCCACCTTGCGGACGTGGCTCATGTCGCTGACGTGCAGCAGGCCATCGACGCCTTCCTCGATCTCGATGAAAGCGCCGTAGTTCGTCAGGTTGCGCACCTTGCCCTGAACGATCTTGCCGGTCGGGTAGCTCTCGGCGACCTTGTCCCAGGGGTTGGGCTGGACCTGCTTCATGCCCAGCGAGATTTCCTGCTTCTCCTTGTTGATGTTCAGCACCTGGACGGTAATCTTGTCGCCGATATGAACGACCTCGTCGGGATGGTTGATGCGCTTGGTCCAGGACATCTCGCTGATGTGGACGAGGCCCTCGATGCCCGCTTCGAGCTTGACGAAGGCGCCGT
>JBBRIK010001013.1:0-3116 GCA_038221045.1 Gemmatales bacterium | reverse complement strand
GTCTTGCCGCTTGCGGTGTAGCGGTCTTCTGCAAAACCCTCAACTCAATCCATACTTCTTCAGCCGGCTCACCATCGTACTGCGCTTCAGTCCCAGCGCCCGCGCGGCCTCAGCCTTGTTGCCATTCGTCGCGGCCAGCGCGCGCACCAGTTGCTCGCGCTCGCGCCGTTCACGATCGATGCGTTGGTTCGCCACGCCCAGCGGCCCCTCGACGGTTGGTTCCTCGACCGGGACCGCATCGTCCAGCAGTTCGGCGGGCAGATCGTCGCTGCTCAGCGAGAATCCCTCCACGATGATCGCGGCCCGTTCGATGACGTTCTCCAACTGGCGAATGTTCCCCGGCCAGGGTGCGCCCTTGAGCAGCACCAGCGCGTCGTCGTCGATCTGCAGCGCCGCCTTGCCGCAGCGCGCCCCGTAATGGGTCAGGAAGTGCTGCACCAGTTCGGGGATGTCCTCGCGCCGTTCGCGTAGAGGAGGAACGACGATCGGCAGGACGTTCAGACGATAGAACAGGTCCTCGCGGAATCGCCCCTGCCGGATGAGCCGTTCGAGGTCCTGATGCGTGGCCGCGATGATGCGAACGTCAACTTGCATCGGCTCGCTCGAACCGACGCGCTCGAAGGTCATCTCCTGCAACACCCGCAGCAGTTTCGTCTGAACCTCCCACGAGACGTCGCCGATCTCGTCGAGGAACAGCGTCCCGCCGTGAGCCAGCTCGAACCGTCCGGGACGATCGCGTACCGCTCCGGTGTAGGCCCCCTTGACATGACCGAACAACTCGCTCTCGAGCAACCCCGGCGCCAGGGCCGCACAATGAACCTTGATGAAAGGCAGCGCTGCGCGCGGACTCCCTTCGTGGACCGCTCGCGCCAGCAACTCTTTGCCGGTGCCGCTCTCGCCGCGCAGCAGCACGGCCGACGAGCTGCTCGCCACCTTGCGTACCAGGTGCATCAGTCGCTCCACGGCCGGGCTGGTGCCGATGATCCCCGTAGATGAGGGGACCGCCAAGGACGGAGCCGGCTCCGTCACGGCGACGGGCGACGCTTCCGTGGGTGGAGTCTCGCTCGGCAGAGGCGCTTCCGGGCGTGGCACCTCTTTCGGTTTCGCTTGTCCGTCCTTGCGCAGGAGCTGACTCTGAAGCGCCGAAATACGCCGCTGCTGCTCGGCGATTTTCTCGACCTTGCCCTTCAACTCGCGATTGAGGGTGTCGATGGTCCGCCCGCCTTCGCTGCTGACCAGGGCCAGCGCCGTCACCTGAGCGAAGGCCGACAGCAGGTTCAGGTCTTCGATGCTGTAGGCGTCAACGCTGCGGCGGCCCAGAACGAGCAAGGCCAGCATCTGTCCCTCGTGCGCCAGGGCGAAGGCCACCTCGCCGCCGAGGAAGCGCAACTGCCGCAGGGCAGGCGTATGTTCCGCTCCATTGAGGCCGGGAGGATGGGCGGACGACAGGACGAGCCGGCCCTCGCGCTGAAGCGTCTCGATCAGTGGACATCCTGGCGACAACTCCGTCAGGGCAGGCGGCGCGCCCACCGCATCCGACAGCCGATACAGGGCGGGATCGCCGTCGCGCAGATACACTCCTCCGCGTTCGATGCCCAGCAGTTCCGTCGTGGTCCCGAGCAGCCGGCGAGCCAGCGTCGGCGGATCGACCAGTTGAGCGACGGCCTCGCTCATCCGCTGCAAGGTGCGATCCAGTTGAATCTTCTCGCGCCGGAAATGACGATCGAGGGCCTTCTTGAGCCGGCCGCGCGCCAGATCGAGCAACACCACCAGCAGCAACACCGTTCCGCCGACGCCGAGGGCCTGGGCAAGTGTCGGCACGGCGATCAATCGGCTTCCTAGCAACAGCACGCCGACAATGACGAGACCGTAATAGAGCAGGCCGGCAACAGCAGTGAGCGAGAGATACGCCGCTCCCGAACTGACCAACTTGTCCAGTTCCATCAGCCGATAGCGCGTGATGCTGATCGTGAAGGCGAGTGTGACGAAGAGCGAGGCGCAGAACATGGGCCAGGTGGCCTCTCCCTCGTTGAAGCGATCCTGGTCCTGAGTCGCCAGCCAGAGCGAATAGCCCAGCGGCATCAGGGCTGCGAGCGATCCAAAGAGGATCCATTTCACCTGATTGCGTTCCGTCGCGTCGCTGGCCTTGCGATAGCTGTAGAACAGGCAGACGATGCTGAGCAGATACCAGACCAGGGCTATCCAGAAATAGCGAAAGATCCACGCCAGCATGCTTTCGAGCAGCTCGCGGACCTGTTCCCGGCTGCTGGCGTCTTCCACTCCGCTGGACAGGACCCAGCGCAACACGACATAGTGGGCCAAGAGCGCAGCGAGGACGAACAGGGGTGGGCCGTACAGAGCCGCCAGCGTCAACCCGGGACGCTCGACGTAGAGCGGCTTTGGCCTCGGGAAGACCAGATAGAAGTGCAGACTTACCGGGGGCAACAGAACGCTCGTGACAATGAACACGATCAGCAGAGCGGGCTGAGTGACGATGGCCTGCCAGTGGTAGCCGCCAAGGTACGCGCCGCAGGAGACGACGCTCAGGAGGAAGAACAGCCGGGCCGGCTTCTCCTGAGGACGTTTCCAGAACACGAGAGCGCCGACGACGACCAGCCCCGCCTTGATGAAAAACCACAGGACCGTGGGCAACAGGGTATCGATCGGGGAACGCCCGAGTTTGCACCAGATCGCCTTGACGGTTCCCGGATCGTTCGCTGACTTATACTCGACCTTGATGATCTCGACACCCTGATAGCGCAGACGTGTCTTGGTCCATTTCCGCACATCTTCCTCGCTCGCCTCCGGTGCCTCTTCCCTGTGTCGGAGTTCGACAAGACATCGCAAGAAGTGCGGCCAGTCGGAGATGCGACACGCCCCAATTTTCACGATGTGGTCATGGGGCTTGATGTTGGCGTGAAGAGAACCTTGCTCTTCCGGGAAGCGGAACTCCTTGGAGAAGTGGCTCACCTCGGTTGAGAAGGCGCAGTGAACACCAATGTCCGGCAAGCTCACGACATAGCCGACCACACCAATGGCGTACAGGCAGACGCACACGGCTGCCAGAACAATCGCGGCTCGACTGCGCCGCGCCGGATCCTGGATCAGGCGCGGCA
>JBBRIK010001012.1:0-3118 GCA_038221045.1 Gemmatales bacterium | reverse complement strand
GGGAGAAGCGTCAAATGCTGCCATTTTCGTCGAGAGGAGTTCCCACGGGTGGGGAAATGAGAGGGCTGTTCCGATTCTCGGGAATTGGCGTCGTTCGCGTGTCATGCGGCATGAAGTCAAGCAAGGGAATCTATGGTCTTCTCCGGGTTCTATGGTCGAACTGAAAAAGTACCAGAAGACGGCCTGACTGATTGTCCGGCTCGACGGGTCTGCTCCGGCCGTGCGTCCTGGCGTCGGATTTATTCCCTTGTCGCCCGCGCAGTCCGACGTCCCTTGCATAGGAGAGCAAGTCATGAGGAGATTATGGTTCGGCCTGCTGATGATCGCTCCGGCTTGCCTGCCGGCGCGAGCCGGGGCAGGCGATGTGATCGCGTCTACCAGAAGCCAGCAGCCGCTCGCTGTCAACGCGTCCCCTGCGCCGTCCCCTGTCGCCCCCGTCGGCTACTGGACTCCAGGCGAGCAAGCCGCCGCGCCGGCTGTCTCGCTCGGCCGGCCGGTAGCGCGAGGCGCGGAATCGGCCGACATCAAACAGATCGCCCATACCGCACTGGAGCCGATCGCCTCGCCCCAACTGTCCCGCGTCCCGTCGTTCTTGCCCGCCCGGTCGCCCTATCAGCCGTCACTCAGGCCTGAATCGCAATCAGTGCCTGCTCCCCGGCTGCCGCAGCCGATGGATTCCCGTTCGGGGTTCGCCTCCGAGCGCATCGATTGGGTGGACGGCCCCAGCGTCCAGCCGGTGGTCGGCGTGGGCGCGGGACCGGAGAAGCTGTCGTTCCCACCCACACTCGCTACCTCCCTGGGGAATGCGGAGAGACTAACCTTTCCACCCCGGCTTGCCTCGTCCATGAGATCCTCGGAGAAGCCGGCGGCCGCTCCGCGTCTGGAGTATTCGTCGGAATATGCGCCTGAAATCGAGGGATACGGACTCCCTGAGGGCCTGTTCGAGGAGGGTTCTGATGCAGGGCCGGCACCCTCGCGGTTCTATAGCAGCGCCGAGTATCTGATGTGGTGGACCAAGAGCGGCCGGATTCCCGCGCTGGCGACCACGAGCGCCAACCTGAACGATCTGGGTGCGCTCCTTCCCGGCAACACGACACAGGTTCTGTTCGGGGATGAGGTCGATCACAATATGCAGAGCGGCGCCCGTTTCCGGGTTGGCTACTGGTTCGATACACCGAACCCGCTGGCGATCGAGGGCAGTTTCTTCTTCCTCGCCCATCGTTCGGACGGCTTCTCCACGCCGTTCAGCGACCGCCTGCTGGCCCGTCCGTTCTTCGACCTCAACAACCGAGTGGAGTCTTCCGAAATCGTGGCATTCCCCGGCCAGATCGCGGGTCGGATTGCCATCGACTCCCCGAGCAGCCTCTATGGTTACGATGCCAACCTGCGCTGCCGGGTCTGTTGCACGGATCAGTGCTGGGGCCATGTGACGGTGGATGCCCTGGCCGGCTTCCGCTTCCTGAACCTCGACGAGGGACTGCACATTCGCGAGGAAGGGGCCGAACTGGTACCTCAGCGCAACCCGGACGGCTCGCTGGTGCAAGACGTCGCCTTCCGCATCGACGACCGCTTCGACACCAAGAACCGCTTTTACGGCGGTCAGGTTGGCCTGGCGGCGGAGTGGAAACGCGGCAAGTGGAGTGTGGATGGCCGCGGTACGGTCGCCCTGGGTGTGACGCATCAGCAGATCGACGTCAACGGCTCGGCCTTCTTCCTCAATCGCAATGGCACGACGAGCCGGGCAACGGGCGGTTTGCTGGCGGAAGGGTCGAACATCGGCCACTTCACCCGCAATCGCTTCAGCGTGGTGCCGGAAGCGAGCGTCTCGGTCGGCTATCAGGTGACCGACTGGCTGAAGGCGTCGGTGGGCTACAGCGGTCTGTTCTGGAGTAACGTCGTGCGTCCGGGCGATCAGATCGATCGTGGCATCGACATCCGCCAGATTCCGCGCTTTGTGCGCCCTGGCGATCCGCCGACGCCTGCCCCGCTGCGTGCGGGTCCGCTGGTCCCGTTCCGGGAATCGACGTACTGGGCTCAGGGCCTGACGTTTGGTCTGGAGTTCAAGTACTGAGAAACCTGTCTTGCCGCTTGCGGGTTCGCATTACCCACGGTGAGGTAAGCCGCCAGCGGCGGGCTAACATATTAACAGACCCGTCCCACGAATCCGTCCGGAATGGCAGCGCGGGCAGGCCATCCTTGTTGAACAGGTTCGCCCAGGGATGCCTCTGGCCCCAGCCGTAACGTGCCGCCACCGGTGCCTTGACCTTGTCGCTCGTCAACAGGATCGTGTCGCCGTAGATCACCGCGTCGGCCCAATGAAAAACCTTGTCCTCACCCGCGATGGCGAAGCCCTGCAGCTTGTCGCCATGCTTTAACGTCAACCCCTCGCCGACATGCTTGAAGAGGATGCGGAGCCTGTCGTGTTCGAGCTTGTACCTGTCAAGGACCGGCCCATAGATCTCGACCTTCTTGCCGTAGACCATGCCCAGCGCGACGCGAGCCGCCCGCGTGCCGTAGCCGGACTTG
The DNA here is from genome assembly GCA_038221045.1 of Gemmatales bacterium. Taxonomy (GTDB): domain Bacteria; phylum Planctomycetota; class Planctomycetia; order Gemmatales; family Gemmataceae; genus JBBRIK01. Next base: position 592 of record JBBRIK010001012.1, on the reverse strand, counting down.
TTGATCGGATGAATGCCCGGCCCCAGGTCGCTGCTGGCCACCATCGCGGTATTCGGATAGTTCTTGATGCGAATGTGCAGGTCGCGATTCAGTCCCTCGGCCAGCGAGGGCGGAGTCGTCGGCAGCGTCGCGAACTTGTCGGCCAGTCTTGTCACTGGATCGTCCGCATCCCAGCCGCAGCCGCCGCCTGAGGGCTTCTGGACGTAGAGGAAGGGGAAATCGCCCTGGTTCCAGTCCTTGCGCCAGCCGCGAATCAATGCACCCATAAGGGTGTACTGATCGACGCCCGTGATAGCGGTCCCGCTCTCGCCCTGGTCCCACAAGACGCCGCGAATGGCGAACGGCATCAGGGGCCGAACGTGGGCCTCGTAGAGATGACCGATCTTGCCGCCGGTCGTCTCTCCCGGCTTGCCCGGAGGTGCCGGCTTCTCCGGTGCCGGTTTGCCGGCGTTCTTGGCCTCCTGCGCGGTCTTTTCCCAGCGCGCGAGATCGTCCTGATACTTCTTCAGCATCTGCTCGAGGGGATAGTTGACGGATACCTTCTTGATAAGCTCCTGACACGCGGAATCCGCCTTGAGGGCGTCCTCGGTCA
>JBBRIK010001011.1:0-3119 GCA_038221045.1 Gemmatales bacterium | reverse complement strand
GGGCCTGACCCGACCCTGAAAACGCTTGCCTGCGTGTCGCGCATGGGTGAGAATCGGCGCAGGAGCCTTACTCTCACGGGGTTCGTCCCATGCGCGACAGTGATGATGAACTCGTTGAGCCGCTTCCGCTGGATGACGATGAAGTGGAAGAAGAGGCCAGAAAAGACCGGCGGCTCCGTCGAGCAGCGAAAAACAGAAAAGACACCGCATGGATGGTGCGCGAGTTATGGCCGTTCCCGGTCGCGTTCCTTGTGATGAACGTGTTGGCGGTTGCCTGTATCGCAAGCGGTAACGGCTGGGCCGCCGGTCTGGCCCTTTTCATCGGCTCTCTGATCGGAATCCCCCTCGCATTCCTTACTCACGCCTTTCACGCCGAATGTCCCCATTGCGGCTCGCACTGGACCAAGACCGCTCCGGGTTACTGGACGCATCAGAACATGGATGGCTCCCCGGACATGCGTTACAGGAGAAATCTCCGCGTCCCCGAGCGCATGACCTGCATCCGCTGCGGACGTGAAAGCGAGTACGTTCCCTGATCCTCCCCGAAACCTTTCATCAGGCCGATGGGCTTTACCCGGCCCTAACGAACTACAATGCCAGCAGCGGGACGCCGGGAGTAGCTACCCAGCACGCGCGGCGAGGCGATCTCCCCTCCACTCGACTCCAGGCCCATTCGCCAGCCTTCGCGTCTTCCTGGCGGCAAGGCGCAACAGCAAAGGGGTGTCCAGATTGCGGATACCCCTTAGCCTCATCCGAACGTCCCGCTCAGTCGTCTGCCTCCTCCGGGATCTGATTCAGCCGCCAGGCTTCCAGCGAGCCGAGGCCCAGGCGGGTGATTCCGTAGCCCTCCCCCCCCGACCAGTCGAGCAGCCGGGTCTTCGAGCGCATCCGCGACAGTAGCCGTCGAAGGGCCGCGTCGTACTTGTGGCGGACGGCGCGGCCGATCTCCGGCCCCTGAAGCCGGCCTCTCTCGGCGCTGACGGCTTCGAGGATCTCGGCTTCCTGCTGGGAGAGGACGAGGGGAACGAGCGGCGGCAAGCCCTCGGCGGGCTTGATGACGATCCGCTGCCGAGGATCGTCCACCGTGGACGAGAGATCGGTCGCGGTCAGGGGTTTCGCCGGCTCGCGTGGTTGTGGTGTCACGGGCCGCCGTTGCTGCTCGCGCGGGGGGACGGCGAGCAGGCCCTGGCGGAGCAGTTCGGCCACGATGGACGCGGTCAGACGCGCGACCAGTGCGGTTTCGTCCGGCGTCATGGGTGGACGTCCTCCTGCGTGGGCTGACCCTTCCGGCTGGCCCTCTCCATCCGCCTTGCGGCGACGGCGCCTGTCCTTCGACAGTTCCGCCATGACGATCCGCCGGACCGTGTCGTAAGGGATCGGAGACGGCGGCGCGGCTTGGGGACTTTCTCATCCCGCATGGCTCATCCCCCCGTCTTCGGCATCCAGTTCGCCGCGCTCCCGGAGGAATGCGTCCCGCGCCTCGACGGCTGCCTCGAAAGTCTTGTAGTGGCCGACGTGATGGACGAATCCCTGCCGCATCACGCGGACGACCCAACCCCGATACTTGCCGTTGCGTGTGCGGCAGATGTATCGCCCCGGCCGGGTCGACCTCGGCTTGTTCTTGACCTTGTGCGAAACGATGTCCATCCCCTGGACCCGGCGCGGGTTGTCGCCGGGATGAAAGAGCGGCAGACCCAGGCGCGCCCGCTCTTCCATGACCGCTACCTTTACTTCGCTCCCGGCTTCGGCCTGAGTCGGTTTCCAGGCTGTGGTTGAGGCGGAATCGGACATGGCTCATTCCTCCGTGGGGGCGGGGGCTGGCGGATCGTCGGCGAACATCCAGGGGGCCGGCAGCGGGTGGACCCCCTCGCCGAGGTGGAGCAGGCGGATGCTGACCCCCGTGGCTTCATCGCCGTACACGGCCAGGGCGAAGGCGCGAACCGCTCGCACGAGGTTGCCCCACAACTCGGGGGTCAGGCCGGGCGGCTTGTCGTTGGCGTTCACGGCGGAAATCTCCAGGGGCGAAGGTAGGGGTTCATTCCTCTTCATCGTCGGTTCGATTCTTCCTCGCTTGCTCCGCTCGCGCCTCCGCGATCCGTTCGGCAATCTCGGCGTCGGACAGATGACCGTTCGACGGTTTGCGGCTCGACGTCCCCACGGGATGCTTGACCGGGCGCGGGGTTGACGTGTTGTCCGGCGGCGTCCGCGGCGGCGGCGTGGGGGCTTGCACCGTGGCCGGCCGTGCGGGGGCGGCAGACATCGCGACACCGTGGAGGTTGACGCTCAACGGGAGCTTGGCATCGCAGTCCAGTTCGGGGACGTGAAGCGTTACGGCCGATGCCTTCACGCCGAATGTCTCCAGCGAATACCTCTGGACGGAGCGGACCATTTCCACCCACGCGCCAAGATCGGGTTTCGGGATGTCGTTGGCGTTCATGGCAGAGACTCCAGGGGCGAAGGTGAGGGAGACAGGCCACGGGAGGACGCAACCTCCCGTGGCCGGCGGTAGCGTCAGGGCTTCCGGGGCGTGCTGAGGAAGACGGGCGAGAAGCGAAGCGGCGCGGCTTCCGCGTCCAGCCCGTTCAACAGCGCCGCCTCTTCGCTGTACCACTGCCGAAGCTCCTCGGCTTTCTCGCGGGCCGGCCCGACCAAAACCAACCCGGCCAGGCCGAACAGGGCGGCGAGGACGCGGGCCTCGGCGGCGACCTGGCCGTGATCGGCGCTGGCCATGAGTTCGGCCACGGTGCCGAGCAGGGCGGCGTCAGGAACGGGAGTTGAGCAGGAGCGAGTAGCGTTCGTCTTCACGAGAATCTCCAGGGCAAGGGGTAGGGATCAATCCTCAAGGGCGGATGGGCCACGACGGGCGCTGTCGTGGCGGGTTGTGGGGGTCATTCCTCAAGGGCGGGGGCGGACTCGATGAAGGCCAGCACGCGCTGCCACGTCGCGATGAGAGCGCGGACGTCCTCGACGCCGCAATACGCCTCGCACTCCCGACACTGGATGGCCTGCTCGGCGGTCATGTCGTCGAGGTCGAGAGACCTGGTCCCTTCCGCGCCGCACTGGTGACAGCGCAGGGAGCCGAAGCCCCGCTTGACGGGCTTGCACTCGGGGACAGCGGC
>JBBRIK010001010.1:0-3125 GCA_038221045.1 Gemmatales bacterium | reverse complement strand
CGCGCACAAGTCGATGCTGGACGTCGCCGAGGTCATCTTCCAGACCTGCAAGACTTACCTCATCCAGCAAGGCAAGTTCCTGCTGATGCTCTTTGCCATCATCGCGTCGGCGATGACCTACTACTTCATGGGACTCAAGGGCAAGCCGATCGATACCGCCCTGCTGGTCCTCCTCTTCTCGGTCGTCGGCATGGGCGGCTCGTACGCCGTGGCATGGTACGGCATCCGCATCAACACCTACGCCAACGCCCGCACGGCCTTCGCGTCGCTCCGCGGCCGGCCCTGGGACGTCGTCAACATCCCGCTGCGCGCGGGCATGTCGATCGGCCTGTTCCTGATCTCGCTCGAACTGATCATGATGGTGGTTATCCTGCTGTTCGTGGACCGCACCGTCGTCGGCTACTGCTTCCTCGGTTTCGCCATCGGCGAATCGCTCGGCGCGTCGGCCCTGCGCATCGCCGGCGGCATCTTCACCAAGATCGCCGACATCGGTTCCGACCTCATGAAGATCGTCTTCAACGTGAAGGAAGACGATCCGCGCAACCCCGGCGTCATCGCCGACTGCACCGGCGACAACGCCGGCGACTCAGTGGGTCCCACGGCCGACGGCTTCGAGACCTATGGCGTGACCGGCGTGGCGCTGATTTCCTTCATCACCCTGGCGATTCCGACGGAGCAGGCGGACCTGCAGGCCAAGCTGATCGTGTGGATCTTCGCGATGCGCTTCCTGATGGATTTCATGTCGGGCGTGTCGTACTTCATCAACCAGTACATCTCGGAAAAGAAGTACGGGAACCTGACGGAGTTCGACTTCGAGGCGCCGCTGACTCGGCTCATCTGGATCGCGTCCATCCTGTGCATCTTAACCTCGTTCGGCATGAGCTGGTTGCTCATTCACGACCTGGCCGTGGCGGGCCACCCCATGCCCAACCTCTGGTGGCAACTGGCGTCCATCATCAGTTGCGGCACTCTGGCGGCCGTGCTTATTCCCGAGTTCACCAAGGTCTTCACCAGTTCCCACTCCAAGCATGTGCATGAGATCGTCACTGCCTCTCGTGAAGGCGGCGCCTCCCTGACCATCCTCTCGGGCCTGGTGGCGGGTTACTTCAGCGCTTTCTGGAAGGGCTTGCTGATCGCCGGCCTCATGGGAGGAGCGTTCTTTGTCAGCCAGAAGGGTCTCGATTCCGTGATGCAGGTGCAGCTCGAGCCATCCAGGTCCGCCACCCTGGAACGGCTTGACGACAGCACGAAGACCCAGATCACGCGCGAACTCAAGGACTCCAGGGGGAAACTCAGAGAGGACAAGAAGGACCACTCGGTCACCTTGGAAGCGCTTCCCCTCGACACCAAGAACACGATCAAGCATGAACTCCATTCAGCCCGCGGAGGCAACTCCGCCACCCTGGAAGCACAGCCCCTCGCGACGAAGAACGCCATCAAGGCGGAACTCCAACTCGTCACGATGGGTACTTCGCCTACTCTGGAAGGTCTTGATCCGGCCGCGAAGGACAAGATCAAGGACGAACTCAAGGACGTCCGCCTGGTCGGCGTCGGCTCCATCTTCGCCTTCGGCCTCGTCGCGTTCGGCTTCCTGTGTATGGGGCCAGTCAACATCGCCGTCGATAGTTATGGACCTGTCACCGACAACGCTCAGTCTGTCTTTGAGTTGGCCCAGACCGAACACATACCCGGCATCAAGGACGAGATCCAGCGCGACTTCGGCTTCGTGCCGGACTTCGAGCGCGGCAAACACTATCTCGAAGCGAACGACTCGGCCGGCAACACCTTCAAGGCGACGGCCAAGCCGGTGCTGATCGGCACTGCCGTGGTCGGCGCGACGACGATGATTTTCTCGATCATCCTGCTGCTGGGCAAGGCGGGCCTGCTCCACCTGAGTCTGACAGACGCTCCCGTGCTGCTCGGCTTCATCTGCGGCGGAGCGGTGATCTTCTGGTTCTCGGGCGCGTCGATGCAGGCCGTGACGACCGGTGCCTATCGAGCGGTCGAGTTCATCAAGAAGAACATGGACCTGACCAAGAAGGAAGCCAACATTGAGGACTCGAAGACGGTGGTCCGCATCTGCACGCAATACGCCCAGGCCGGCATGTGGAACATCTTCATCGCCCTGATGTCGATCACGCTCGCCTTCGCGTTCTTCGATCCGAACTTCTTCGTCGCCTATCTCATTTCCATCGCGGTGTTCGGCCTGTTCCAGGCCATCTCGATGGCCAACACCGGCGGCGCCTGGGACAACGCCAAGAAGTACGTCGAGGTCGATCTGAAGGAAAAGGGCACGCCGCTGCACGCGGCCACCGTCATCGGCGATACCGTCGGCGATCCGTTCAAGGATACGACGTCGGTGGCGCTGAACCCGATCATCAAGTTCTCGACGCTGTTCGGTCTGCTGGCCGTGGAGATTGCGGTCGAGATCAGGGAAGCGGCCGAGAAGAGCAAGGCAATGGACTACGGCCCGTTTGTCGGCGTCCTCATGCTCGGGATTGCGCTGGTGTTCGTGTGGCGTTCGTTCTACGCGATGCGGATTCCCAAGGAGGCACCCGAAGTGGCGGCGAGGCACTGAGCCGCTTCGCGCTGCTCGATGATGAGGTTTCTCTGATTGTTTCGCGCTCGCCGTGAGTTTCGGCGAGCGCGAAACGTCCATCGACGGTCAGATAATTGGCGAGAAGTGGGACAGCAGCGAGACAGGATCTTTTGATCGCTTTACGGAATTCACCTCAGACGAAGGGAAGCAAATGATGAGCATCTGCCGTTCAGCTATCGGAATCGTCGTCTTGCTGTTGCTCAGTCCATTTCCTGTTCTCGGGGACGAAGGAAAAGGCGAAGAGGGAAAGGCGGACGAGAAGACGAAACAGGCCGTCAATGCCTTTCTGAAAGCGGCCCGAGAAAAGGATGTGTCGGCGCTCATGAAGACAGTGGCCCTTCCCTGGCTGGATGAAACAGAAGGCGTAATCAAGGACGAGAAAAAACGACACTCCTCGCTAATCCCGACAAGCCGCTCGCCCTTCGTGTCTCTGTTTCAAGGACTTACGATCAGTTTTGATGCGCGGGACTGGACAAAGTGGGGGTGAGCAGCTGCAATGACGGGAACACTAACCCCCGTTGCGCAG
>JBBRIK010001009.1:0-3126 GCA_038221045.1 Gemmatales bacterium | reverse complement strand
CCCCGGGGGCCGCCGGGCGTGGGGGGCCTTTAGGGCCCCGGTTTGTGCGAAAACCGGGCGCATTTCGGGCCCCCGCTCGCCGGGTCGAATAGGAAAACCATCGAGCGAATCACTCGGGCGGGGTCTGCCCCTTTGGAGCGGCACGGTCGCGCGGCTTATCGGTCGCCTTTGAGCCGGTGCGCGACAGGAATCGCAGAAAGCCCGGCAGGGACTTTTCGGATTCGCCCTTGCTGGTTTCATCGTTGCGATGGATGGCTTCCCTGAGCGCGAGCATCAAGGCCCGATCGGAACGAATCAACTCGAAGATCGGGTGCGTTCTCCCGGGTTCCGGCGGCTTCTTCCTCTGAATGCTGTTGAACGCCTTGTTCGACAGCACCCATTCGTCCTTGAGCGAATAGACGATGCCGCGCCCGAGTTTGCCGGCGTTGCTATACTCTTCTTTCGGAATGTCTTCCAGCCGCTTGAAGAGCGCATCCGCCTCATCGAGCCTGCCTTGCTGTTTCAGGAGCGGCAAAGCATAACTGAGGCACAGAGGAATCGCGGCCGCGGGGTCCTTGTAGCCGTTCGCCTTGTCGAGCATCTCGTCGATCAGTTTGAGGCGATTCTGCTCGCGCTCCTTCAACGGGACCCCTTCGGTCGCCGGCGCGGGGACAATCGCTTCCTTCTCATCCTGCTCGGCCGGACTCTTTTCGTTCTGCTGCTTCATCCCGAAGCCAACGCCGATACCACCCACAATCAACACGGAGGCGAGGAAAAGGCTGACCAGCAGCACTTTCGACGGCCCGCGCCGTTTCACAGGCAGGCGCATCGATTTCGACGAGGGAGTGACCAGAGGCGCGCCCGTCACGGAGGCCGGTTCGAGCATCCCCGTCGTGACGATGGGGACGAGACCCGTCGCGCCGTTCATCGACTCGCGCAGACGAGCCAGGTCCTTGAGCAAGTCGCGGCCGTTCTGATAGCGATCGTTGGGGTCCTTGGCCATCATCTTGTGAATGACGGCGCACAGTTCCGGCGGCAGATCGGTGCGGATGGCGGCCAGCGGCTCGGCTTCCTCCTTGACGTGCTTCAGCGCCACCTCGAAGGCCGTCGAGCCGCGAAACGGCGGCTCGCCGGCAAACATGTGATAGCAGGTGACGCCAAGCGAGTAGATGTCGGTGCGATGGTCGAGCGCTTTGCCCTCGACCTGCTCGGGACTCATGTACAGGGGCGTACCCATTGTCACGCCGCTCTGCGTCAAATGGACGGCGGGCTGTTCGCCTTCGAGGACGCGCGACAGCCCGAAGTCGGCGACCTTCACTTCCGCCTTGCGCGTGAGGAGGATGTTTTCGGGCATGATGTCGCGATGATGGATGCCCAGCTCACTGGCGCGCTGGAGGGCGGCGGCAATTTGGCGCATGATGCTCAGGCCGAGCAACAGTTCGGGCGGTCCCTTCTTGGTGAGGAAATCGCGAAGATTGCGGCCCTCGACGTACTCCAGGGCCATGAAGTGCAGACCCTGATGCTCGCCGATGGAGTAAACCTGAACGATGTTGGCGTGCGTGGCGCGAGCCACGGATTCCGCTTCGAGTTTGAAGCGTTTCAGGGCAGTCTCATTGGCCGCGAGTTCCTGGCGGAGCAGTTTCAGCGCGACTTTCCGCTTGAGAGAAACCTGTTCGGCAAGATAGACGTGTCCCATGCCCCCCTGACCGAGCTTCCGCAAGATGTGGAAGTCGCCGAGGGTCTGTCCCGTCAGGTCGCTCGCATCGGCTGTCGGTGTGCCTGGCATGGGTGTCGTCCGCGTCACGTTGTCCATACGGGATTAAACCTGTCCGGCCCTCAAAAGTCCCGACCGACGAGAAAGAATAGGACGCGGAGGTTACAGTCCCTCGGAAGTCGCGCGCTCGATGCTGATCTGATAGCTGCCGGCATGGACGTTGGCCGTGTACAGATACGCCCCATCGGTGGAGAAGGACAGCGCCTTCACCTGCGTATCGAGTGGAATCGTCGCGAGGAGCGTGTGGTTGGCGGCGTCCCAGAGACGAACGCAGTGATCGTCGCCGCTCGAAGCGAGCCAGCGGCCGTCGCGGCTGTAGGTCACGCAGGTGACCGCCTCTGTATGACCCTTCAACTCCGTCACCAGCTCGCCGTCCGGCATGCCCCAGATTTGGATGGTGCGCATCAGACCGGCCGTCGCCAGGAGTTTGCCGGCGGGATGGAAGCCCATCGCTGTCGTGCCGCGCCCGAAGAGGAGGGTCTGGCAGTTCTCCTTGAGGTCCCAGAGCGCGACGGCCCCATCCGAGCCGCCCGTGGCCATCCAGTCGATACCGCCGACGGCCAGGTACTCGCCCTTGGGATGGAACGCCATTGCCTCGATCGAGCAGCTCTCGACCGCCTGCGGGATGATGAGGGCCGGCTGACCCGTGGTCGTGTCCCAGAGCCAAACGTCGCCCTTCATGTAACTGGCCGAGGCGAGCCGGGTGCCGTCCGCCGAGAATGTCAGCGTAGTGATCGGCGGGGCCTGACCGTCGAGGAGTTTGCGCCGCTTGCCCGTCAGCGCATCCCAGAGGAAGAGCGAGGGAATGCCGGTGCCGCCGTACTTGAGGCGTTCCTCCGTCACTTCGATGGCCAGGCTGCCGGCAACCGTGCGGCCGTCCGGCGACAGGGCGAACGCTCGCAGTACGCCTGCTTCCTGCAACTCGGCAGCGGGCTTTCCCGAGTTCGTCTCCCACACGCGGAGCGAGCAGCCGGGAGACAGGCTCAGCAGGCGCGAACCATCGGGAGGGAGGCCAATACCGCCGCGCAGGCCCATGCCCTCGAAGGGACCGACGGACGATTCGTCGCGATGAACGTCCTTGATGAGGATGACGCGATCCGCTCCGCCGCAAGCCAAACGCCGGCCATCGGGACTGAAAGCGAAACAGCGAACCTCGGCGCCGTTGCCGGCCCAGACCTTGACGTCGCGATTCCGGTCGAGATCCCACAAGTGAACCGAGTCGGCCGAGTCGGCGCTGGCGAGCAGGTTGCCGTCGGGACTGAGGGTGATCGTATGGACCTGGGTCGCGTGATTGTTGAGCAGGATGATCGGCTCGCCGGTGTTCCAGTCCCAGACGCGCACGGTGGTGTCCCAGCCGGCCGAGAAGAGACGCG
>JBBRIK010001008.1:0-3127 GCA_038221045.1 Gemmatales bacterium | reverse complement strand
TACCGGAAAAACGCCGTGCCGAAAAGGTCAAAAGGGGAAGTTAATAAATTACATGTCCTTACTCTGCGGATCATTCATCTGCTTCAGAGATTCCTTGAGGAGCACGACCTGGGGAATCTGGCGGGACCAGACGGCACGATGCGACTGATGCCCAAGCTGGTCCGCATCCCCGACATTTCCTTCGTCCGCTGGGAGAATTTGCCCGCACGTCAATTGCCCGCCGAGCCTATTCCCGATCTCGTTCCCGACCTTGCCGTTGAGGTGCTGAGTGAGGGCAACACGCCAGGGGAGATGAACCGCAAACTGCGTGAGTATCTGCTGGTGGGGGTGACGCTTGTCTGGTATGTTGATCCGTGGACGCGAACAATCGAGGTCCACACCGCTCCGGATCATCATGTTGTGTTGACCGAGGCGGATGTTCTGGACGGCGGGACGGTGTTGCCTGGCTTGCGTCTCCCGGTGAAGGACATTTTCGCTCGCGTTCCGAAACCGGCCGCGCCTCAAGGACGAAAACGCGGGGCAAAGTCGCCCCGAGGAAAGAAACCATGATCGTAGCAACTCACCGGAACAAGGGATCGATCACCTGCCCCCGGTTGAGCGACACGGGCCGATCCTGACGGTCGCGCACCTCGACGCCGGGATTGACGCCCAGCATCTGATAGACCGTCGCGCCGACGTCGTCCGGCGAGTAGGGCGTCGTCATGGGGAAGGCCCCGATCCGGTCCGACTTGCCGATCACCTGACCGCCGCGCACGCCGCCACCGGCGAAGAGGCCGAAGAAGCAAGACGCCCAGTGGTCCCGGCCCGCGCTCTTCGAGCCGGGGAGGTTGCTGATCTTCGGCGTTCGACCGAACTCGCCCAGCATCAGCACCAGTGTCTCATCGAGTAGACCTTGCGCCTCCAGATCGTCGAGCAGGGCCGCGACACCCTGATCCAGAGGAGGCAACAGACTGCCCTTCAAGCGCGAGAAATTCTCTCCGTGCGTGTCCCAGTTCTGCACGCGGCCCATGTTCGCCTGCACGACCGATACCCCAGCCTGCACCAGACGCCGAGCGAGCAACAGCGATTGGCCGAAGGCGTGACGGCCATAGCGGTCGCGCACCTTCGCCGGCTCGCGGTCCATCTCGAACGCCCGCGCGATCTTGCCTGAACTGAGGACCGAGAACGCCAGCTCCTGCTTCTCCGACAGGCGCCGGCTCGCGGCCAACTCGTCCAGTTGCTTCTGCTGGCGGTTGACCTCGTCGAGCAGGGCCTTGCGGTCCTCAAGCCGCGTCACCTCGATTCCTGGGGCCAGACGCAAACTGTCGAAGTGGAAATCGCGGGCGTTGGGATCGCGGGTGATCTGCCAGGGGTCATGTTTGGGGCCGAGGAAGCCGGCGTGCTGGCCCGGCCAGGTGAGCGGACCTTCCATGAGGAACGTCGGCAGATTGACCCCCGAGGCGATGCCATCTTTTCGCGGCTTCAGGTAGTCGAGGGCCGACGAGTAACTCGGCCAATCGTCGCGCGACGCCACCTTGTCGAAGAAAGCGCCCGGCTGCGCATGGCCGGTCAGGACGTGATGCGTGGCAACGAGATGGTTGTTCTCTCGATGAGAGAGCGAGCGGACGAGGGCGTACTTGTCGGAGCGGGCGGCGAGGCGCGGCAGATGCTCGCAAATGTGGAGGCCCGGCGTCTTCGTGGCGATGGGCTTGAACTCACCGCGCACCTCCGCAGGCGCTTCCGGCTTCAGATCGAACATGTCGAGATGGCTCGGCGCGCCGGTGAGGAAGACAAGGATCACCGACTTCGCTCGCTTTTGCTGGCCGGCCCTCGCCTGCTGCTCCAGGAGCGAGGACAAACCGAGGCCGAGGAAGCCCGCGTAGCCGGCCTGCAATACCTCGCGCCGGCTGGGGGAGTTCTGCGTGGAAGTCACCTTGATTGTCCTTCATGGCAGGAGCGGAGGGCTACGACAATTAGAGCATGACGGATGCTCGTTGACCAGAGTGGTTTCGCGGCGTGGCTCATTCACAGACTCAGGACGTCGCTGACTTCGTGAGCGATACACGCGACGCAATCGCCCTGGGCCACCTTCGACGGCCCACGGGTCGCCAACAGCAGGCCCGCTTCCGGCGCCATCACCGCGGCCGGCTCGCGGTCGGGACGCTCCACGAAATGGACCAGCCCAACGGTCTGACCTCTGCTGACCTCCGCGCCAAGATCGACGATGGTCTCGTAAATGCCGGACTCCGGCGCGAAGCGATAATCGTCCCGGCTCAACGCTTGCACCCAGCGCGTGGGCGGTTTTCCCAGGCCGGCTCGTGTCTGCTTGCGGCCCTCGACGACGCCAAAATGAACGAGGACGTTGCGGAGTCCTGACTGAGTCAACCGATGGACAGCGGCCGACACCGGCTCGCCTCCGCCCATCTCGGTCGTGACGACGATCTTGCCCTGCCGCTCGGCCTCGACGGGTAGAAGGCCGGTGCCGGCGATGTCGGTGTAGAGGAAGGCGAAATCGCTGTTCCAGGCGAGCGTACCCTCGGCCATCTGGCGTCGCTGCTCGCGGTCCGGCACCAGGTGCATGTGTGCGCAGGGAACGAAATCGACGCTCCGGCCGCCGGTGTGAATGTCGATGACGATGTCGGCTCGTGGAAAGAGGACGGTCGAAAGATAGTGAGCGATCATCTCGGTGGGCGTGCCGTCGGCCTTACCGGGGAAACAGCGATTGAGGTTCTTGCCGTCGAGCGGAGAGAGTCTCGTCGCGGCCTGGACGGCGGGCAGATTGAGGGCCGGGAGCAGGATCAATCGGCCCTGGATCTGCTCGGCCTTCAACTCGCGCATCAACTTGAGGATCGCGACGGGGCCGGGATACTCGTCGCCGTGGTTGCCGGCCATGACGAGAGCGGTCGGACCCTGGCCGTTGCCGAGGACCGTCATGGGCAGGAGCAGATTGGCCCAGCCGCCGAGGTTGTACGAATACGGCACGCACAGATGGCCGTACTGCTTGCCGGGACGCTCGAAATCGACAGTGCAATGGAGTTGGCTTCGGTCCATGGAGGGAGTTCTCGTGGTGAGTGAAACTCGAAAGACTCAATGTATACTCGATGGTTAGCCGCGACGCGGAGTCTTCGGAGCGGAGCGTGTGGCGCGA
>JBBRIK010001007.1:0-3139 GCA_038221045.1 Gemmatales bacterium | reverse complement strand
GGGCCGGGGCTCGCCAGCGGCTCGCAATAGCAAAGCGATCAGGAAGCGCCGACCTCGATCACCACCTGCTTGACGGCTTCGAGCATCTCGATGACTTTTTCGCGCGTGACCGTGCTGCCTCCGCGGTTGCAGTAGCGATCGTGGCCGAGCGTCACGCAGTTGAGCCAGGTCGTGCCGAAGAGGAGGTGCGGAAACTCGCTGTAGGAGACGTAACCCGGATCGGGAACGTTGCCGGCCTTGTTGTGGTAGTAGAAGCCATGACTGCCGAATACCAACGCGTCACTCCCCGAGCCGAACGTGGTGCAGTCGATCAGGCCCAGCACCTTCTCGTCGGCCGGAATGGCGCAACTTCTCGTCGCGTTATTCAGCTTCTTCAGAGGAATGTCGGGACTGACGTAGAACCCTCCCCGGTTCACCTGCCGCTTCAACAGCTTCAGGATTCGCTCAGGCAACAGGGCCGAGGGGACCGACCGCGAGCGGGCCTTCAGCACGGCGTCCTTGATGGCCGTCAGCAACTCGATCACCTTGCCGCGGTTGGCATTGCTGCCCGACAGGTTGAGATACTCGTCCCCACGCGTACGGACGCAGAACATCCAGTATTTCGCGAAGTGACACTGCGGAAAATCGCTGTAGGACAGACAGCCCGGATCGGGAGCGCTGTTGCCCATGTTGTGGTAATAGATGCCGCGCGCCCCGAAGACGACCGCGTCGCTGCCCGAACCGAAGACCGTGCAGTCGATCAATCCCAGGACCGTTTCGTCGCCGGGAATCTTGCAGCCGGCGCGAGCGTTGGCAATCTTCTGCTCGGCGATGGCCGGCTCGACCAGAAGGTTCGCCTCCGAGGCGTACTTCTTCAGCAGCGCCCGAATCGGCGCCTCCAGCTCTTCGACAGGTGCCGGCGCCAGGATGGGGACCGGAGCAGGAGTCAACATGAGGATCGGAGCAGGTGCCAGCACCGGCACGGGTTTGGGCGGTGGCGGAGACCGATCATCTTGCAGATCCTTGAGGCGATCCAGTAGCCGTCTCATGTCGGCGGGCCGTCTGTCGGGGCTGCGGTTCAGGCAGTCGCCCAGCAACTCAGCCCAGCCCGGACGCAGTCGTTTCCAGTCGTGGAACGTCGGCTCCGCCGTCTCGAACAGGGCGTAACAGCAGGTCTTGGCCAGCCCGTAGACGTCCGCGGGAGGGCCAATCTTCGCCCCGGTGAGCTTGCCCATCTGTTCCGGGGCGGCGTATTCGAGGGTGCCGGCGATGCTGGCTGAGAAAATCGTTCGCGTCTTCTGGAACGTCGCGGCGTTGGTCATCGCGCGCTGGCTGAGGGCCAGCCCGAAGTCGATCAGCTTGACGTGCCAGTCGCCGTTCTGCTTGCGGACCAGCACGTTGGCCGGCTTGACGTCGCGATGCAGGATGCCCTTGCCGTGGGCCGCTTGCAGCCCCTGCGCCATCTGGCGAGCGACTTCCGCGATTTCATCGATCAGCAGTGGGCCATGCCGCTGAACGTACTCGTCGAGCGGTTGGCCGTCGAAGTAGTGCATGACGAAATAGGGCCGGGCCTTCGTCGCGGGAAAGGTGTAGCCGCAGTCCAGCAGGCGAATGATGCCCGGATGATCGAGTTGCCAGAGCGCCTTCGCCTCGGCAAATACCTGATCGACGTCGCGGTCGAGGTCGTCGCCGATCAGCGTCTTGACGACGACGTCGGCCCCGAGTTCCTTGTGCCGGCACAGGAAGGCGACGCCGAAGCCGCCCGCGCCGAGGATGCGCTGAGGCTGATACTTGCCGACCGGGAACGGCGCATAACGCTTCGCATCAACGCGGATGGCCTCGAGCAGCTCGCGATGGGCAATCTTCCAGTCGCGGCGTTCGAGAGCGGCGCGATAGGAGTTGAAGTGGGCCTCGCCACGCGATTGAGCGTCGGTGACGATGGTGGCGACGGCGGCGAAATCCTCCTGGGCCGCCTCGAAGTCGCCGGCCGCCACTTCGAGCTTGCCGACGGCGTTGAGGAGGGCGGGCATCCGCTCGCGCTGTCCTTCTGGGAGCGCCCGGTAGCGCTCGATGACCTGGCGCACGAGTTCGCGTTCGTGATCGGAGCGAATCGACAGGCTATCGCGCGGCCTGACTTCGCGGTGCATCAGATCGAGGTGGCGCTGGAGATCGAGGACGGCCTGATAGATGTCGCGGTTTTGCGTCCCCTGGCGGCCGAGTTCGGCCTGCACGTCGAGGACGGCGTCGTGCGTCTCGGCCAGTTGTTCCTGAAGGCCGCCGAGCAACTCTTCGAGCCGTTGGCTGTGGGTGCCAAGGACGATGTGCAGGCCCGCGAAGGCGGCCTGCTGCGACGCTTGCAACTGATCGAGCTGCGTGAAGGTCAGCCCACGGGACAGCCTATCGTCCTCCTCGACGGCCCGGCGGAAGAAGTAGCGGACGGCGACGACGAGGAGCGATTGTCCCTGGGCGGCCTGAAGCGAGAGCAGATGCGCGAGGTTGGCGTGGCCGGCTTCCTTGAGCAAGGCGGCGACGTCGGCCATCACCTCGAGTTCGCTGTTGAGGAGGCTTTTTGGATCGAGGTAGCGCGTGAAGAGATCGCCGCCGTCGGGGACGTGGGTAAGCAGTCCCTTCTTGCGAGCGGCTTTCAGGTCGTCGAGGCAGGCAAGGCGAAACGAGTCCTTGCCGGTGAGTTCGGGCAGGGGGGCGGCGTCGAGGAAGGCGCGGACCTGTCCGGCGAAGACCTGATCCTCACTGCGTCCGAGCGTACTCTTGACGCGTTTCCACCAGGAGTCGCCGGCGAGGGCGACTTCGAGAGCGGACCAGGAGCGGTTGACGGATTCTTGCAGGGCCTCGGTGATGCGCTGGCTGTGATCGCGGAAGCGAGTGGACAGGACGGCGAAAACGATTTCGGGACCAGCCTTGGCGGCCTCGACGCCCAGCGCCTCGCAGACGCCGGGCAGCACGCCCCGGAAGGTCAATGACGAAAGGAACCGGACAACACCCATGATGATTCTCCGCGCTGCGAGTCCTCGATGGAGATATGGATTATGTCACGGCGTTGGGAGGTCAGCAAGGCGAGAGCAGAGAAGAGAAAGCCGCTCGCGGCACAGCGGAGCGCGCTGCGCCGCGAGCGGCACGGAGAGGGGTGGCCGGAGGGAAT
>JBBRIK010001006.1:0-3143 GCA_038221045.1 Gemmatales bacterium | reverse complement strand
CCTCCTTGCGTCTCTTGCGGAGGGCGCGGAGCGTTCTTGCCGCTTGCGGCTTTGCAAGCTGCCCGATAAGCCGCAAGCGGCAAGAACGCTCCGCGCGATCCTCACCAATCCGACAGCGTCGTCTTCACGGGCTGCCCGTCGCCGATCTCCATTTGCCGAGTCGGAACGATCTCTTCTTTGCCCGTCAGTTCCTGCATCACTTCCCGGCTTCGGCCGCCGGCGTTTCGGCGCATCAGCAGGCTCACCTTCGCCACCTTGCCGTCGTTGACCTGCACTTGCACAGGCACCTGTTTCGTCACTCCTTCGCGAACCAGCAAGATGTAGGCCTTGCCGCCGCGCGAGTAGACGGCGCTGCTGGGCAAGACGTAGGTGTGATCGAAATGCCCCAGCATCAATCGCATGGTGCCGGTCTCACCGGGCAGCAGCCGATACGCGGGAGCGTCTAGGTTGAGCGACACTGCCCGAGGAGGGACCGGATCGTCGGGTCCCTTGCGGAACCCCTCGGTCGCTTGCCGGCTGGCCGCACGGAGGAACGCCAGTTCGATGGGCGTTCGGCTTCCCAGAGCGCCCAGGCCCGCACTCACTGCTTTATCGACGAGCTTCTGGTGCGCCTCTTCACCCTCGTTGAACAGATCTACCTCGACCTTCATGGTTCGATCGCTGTTCTGAATCGAGGGCGAGAAGCGCGTCACCCGGGCGGCAATGTGCAGGCCGGGGACTTCGTCGATCTCGATGAAGGCGGGCGTGTCGCGGGTCACAAGCGGAGCGACGTTATCGGGGAACTTGGCGACCACCGTCACCAGGTCCACTCGGGAAACCGTCATCAGCGGCTCGCTCTGTCCGGTGCTGGCATTTTGCACGAACGAACCGGGGTCGATGTTGCGCTTCGTGATGACCCCATCGAAGGGCGCGGTGATATGGGCAAAGCCGGCAATGGCCCGTGCCTTCTCCATGTCGTCAATCGCTGCCTCGACGGTCGCTTCCTTTAAGTCAATATCGGCTGCCGCTCCCTCAATCTTGGATCCAGCTTCCTTGAGATCCGCTTTCGCACGATCTACGCCCACCTTGGCGGCAAGCACGGCCGCCTCGCTGGCCTCGGTGTCGCGTTCCCACTCCTCGACGACGTCCGGCCCGATAGTACCTTTTGCCGCCAGGTCGCGAATGCGGGCCAGGCGCTTGCGGCGGAAATCAGAGGTCGCCTCGGCCGTCAGCACTTCCGCTTGCCGTTGGCGGATCACCGTCTCGGCCACCTCGCGTCCGGCTTCCGCGACCTTGAGTTTCGCCAGCGACACACGCAGTTCCTGCCGTCTCTGCTTGATTGCGATCGTTCGCTGGGTCACGTCGCGATCCAGGTCCGGCACATTGATCTCGATCAGCACCTCGCCCTTGACGACGCTGTCGTTGATGTCCTTGTGAACGGCACGGACCACTCCCGTCACCTGGGCGCGCAGTTCAGCCTGGTAAAACGGCTCGACGGAGACAATCTGCTTCACCTGCACCTGAACCGAGGGATCGCGTCGGGCCTTGATCGTCTTGATGGACAGCCGATTGGTCTCGGCAACCTCGTCCGGGTCGTCGGACTGGCCCCCATGTATCGTCGTTTGCTGAGGCCGGCCCCGCAGGGCCGCCCCCGTCACCCCAATGGCGAGAATGAGGATCAAGGCCGTCATCCAGCGCATCCAGTATCTCCGCCGCGCGCGCGGGTTCGGCGTGGAACCCGAATGGGAATCGCCGGAGGGTTGGCCCGCGCCGAGATCAACGTCTGGGGAACTCGGAAAAGGAGTCTCGGGAGTCATGATAACTCTCCTGCGGCGTGGGAGGGCGAGCGGCCTTCGGGTCCGTGATGCGTCTTGTGTCCGTGGCCATGATGTTTCTTCCGCACGTCCCGGACCAGCAGCGTGAACAGGACCGGCACGACGATCAGAGTCAAAAACGTCGAGGACAGCAGCCCGCCAACCACGGCGCGGGCCAGCGGCGTCAGGGCTTCACTGCCGCGCCCCAGGCCCAGCGCCATCGGCAACAGGTCGAGGAAGGTCGCGAGGAACGTCATCAGGATCGGCCGAAAGCGGACCGTTGCCGCCTTCGTCACCGCCTCCTGAACATGCATGCCCTGCTTGCGCAACTGATTGGCGAAATCCATCAGCAACACGCCCTGCGACACCACGATGCCGACCAGGAAGATGACGCCCATTTCCGACTGGACGTTGAGCGTCGTCTTCGTCAGGTAAAGCATGGTCAGGACGCCGATCAGGCCGAGCGGCACCGTCACCATGATAATCATGGGGATGATGAACGACCGCATCAGCGGCACCATGAGCAGATAGACCAGCACCGAGGCCAGCACCAGCCCGAAGCCCAGGCTGCGGAAAGATTCGTTCATGCGGGCGTATTCGCCCCTCAACTCGACCTTCATGCCGCGCGGCACGCTCAACTCTTTGAGCCGTTTGCTAATGCTCCCGGCCACGCCGCCGATATCGCGGTTCTCGGTGTTGACCAGGACGCTGACCACCCGGCGAAGCGAGTTGTGATTGATCTCGACCGACTCCGTACTGGAGCGCATGTCGATCAGGGAACCCAGCGAAACCGGAGTCTTCTGGTTGGTGCCTGTCGCGAAGATGGTGCGCAGGTCTTCCATCTTGCGGTTGGGGTCTTCAGGGTATTGTACCGCGACGAAGTACTGATTCCCAGACTTGGGATCAATCCAGAAGTTGCGGTTGATCGAGATACTCGAATTCATGGCCGCGACGACTTGCAGGATCACGTCCCGCGTCGTCAGCCCGACCTCGGCCGCCTTGTGCCGTTTCACGTTCAGAGTCAAGTAGGGGGCGTCGAGCCGCTGCTGGACGTGAACGTCGGCCGCCCCCCGGACGTTGGCCACGCGATTGCGGATCTCGCGGGCCATCTCCATCGCCTGCTCCGGATTGTCGCTCTCGATTTGAATGTCGATCGGCGAGGACGCGCCGAAGTTCAGAGCGGCGGCGACCATGCCCCCGGTGTCGAAGCTGATCTGCAAGTCGGCGAGAAGCGGATCCTCCGCGAAGGCATGGCGCAGCTTGACAGCGTACTGCTGAGCGCTCAGGCTGCGTTCGGGAGTCAACTGGACGCGAAGGACGGCGTCCATCTGGCCGGCGTTCTGCGTGTAG
>JBBRIK010001005.1:0-3146 GCA_038221045.1 Gemmatales bacterium | reverse complement strand
GCCGAAGAGGCCGAACTACGCAATATGGTCAAAACCCTGAAAAACTGGGCAAATCTCGCTGCTTAGAACGCTCGACAATCTGCGAATGCTCAGACAAGGGAGAGCTGTATTTGACGAGGCATCGACAGGAAGCGGCGGTATTCTCCGAGGAACTGGATGCGAAGTGCGCCCTCGTTTACCTTCCTGACGGCTACTCGCCCAAAATCGTCAAGCTTCCTGAGACTCTCCTGTCGGACCTGAGGATGTAGCCTTCGAGCGCGGAGGGACTCTCGAAATCGCGCTGGAGCGCGACCGATCGCGTGAAACGCGGGCTGACCGCGATGCAGTTGTCCAGCGAGAATGGGTCGCTCATGCTTGCTCCCTTTGAGGTCAAACCAGGGACGCATAGGCACGTTCGATCGCATCGGCGGGCCGGATCGGCCGACGACGATACAACTGTTTGAGACCCGCCGTCTCGTCGTAGGAAACCGCCCCCTCCGTCCACCGCTCCATGTCGGCGCAGCGCTCGGCGAACGCCGACTCATCGAGCTTGAACACCTGACCCGGACTGCCGGGCCGGCGAACCATGTCGCTCAGGGCGAGTACCATCGTCCCCGGCGCGAAGTTCTCCCAGAAGGACAGCACGGCATAGAAGAGAACGCCGTTGGGCAATTGCGGCTGCGCGCCGCGCTGGAACTGAAAGACGTGTCCCTCACCGACGCGGCGCACCAGCCCCAACTCCACCAGCGGACAATCGAGGCTGTCTTCGAGCAGAGCGACCTTGGTCTGCCGGGAGGACACATACGTCCGCAGGAAGCAATCGAGATCGCGCTTGAGCGAGCTTACCACGATGCGTTTCGCGCCGATGGACTGAGTCCAGGCGAGCAGGGCCGCGCTGAGTGTTTCTCTCGTGAATTCCGGCTCGTGGAAATGGCTGAACGCCCAGAACCAGGTCGTGCAGCGACGCAGGTTGGAGGCAATCTGCCAGTGGAGCAACCAGAGCGTGGCCGGGTCTTCGAGGTAAGGATCCCAGCCATTCTCGCCGAGCAAGGCGGTGCCGAGCCCGGTTGGCTTGAAACAGCCGCTGGGCCTGCGATTGGCACCTTCCATCACGTCGATGACCCCAGCCCCCAGGCACCAATGACGAATGGCCCTGACCATGTTCTTGCCGACGCCGAGCGAGATCATCGCGTCGTCGTGGAGGAAGATCGTGCCATTGTCCGTCACGGCATCGAGGCCCTTCTTGAGCCACGAATAGCGGAAGGGGAAGGTCTCATGCCCCGAAAAGCTCAAGATGGAGGTCGCTGGGTGCATGGTAATGGACAGCTAGCGAAGGAGTATACACACAATCACTTGAGTATATACGACCTTCCGCGGCACCCAAGCGATTTCCGGACAAATTCCGGACGTTCGCCGCCTCAACGGTGCGATGGTAGCGCTCGTGCCGTGGCTATCGCTCAACGAGATGCGCGTTGTTTAGGTCGAGCGGGACTCCGGAAAGCGTGGACAAGGGCGGGTAGTCGATAGAACTGTTTTGTTTGGGAGGAGTTGAAGGCGCACCCCGGACGGAAATTCGCAGCAGGGTGTGTGTGGCGCACGCGCAATGCAACGAAAGAATACTCACGGTAGCGAGTGAACGCTGCGCCTCCAAGAACGAATTCCTATCGGCCCCTATATTCCTTGAGAGTCGTTTAGAGTGGCCGGTTCACTCAGGCGAGACGGTATCCAGGCAGGCCCCGATGCGAATGGGGCAACCATTGAGCGAGAGACCGCCTGGGCATAGGTTGGCAAGCAGCCACAAGGGTTCTCGCATCACGGAGGCTTCTGACATGCTGTCCACTCTCACGATCCTGACGCCCCTGCTGCTCGCGGCGCCGCCTACCTCGCCTCCGCGCGATCCAGCAGGGGTCGAGGAGATCGCCAAGCGCCTGACGCCCTTCTTCCGGCCGCCCGCGGAATTCGCGAACGACCTGGGCAAGTATCGCTCAACCTTACTGTTGCAGGACGGCAAGCTGGTCCGGACCGCAGCCGACTGGGCGAAACGCCGCGAAGAGATCCTGAAGACCTGGCATGGCCTCATGGGTACCTGGCCGGCGGTCATCGAGAAGCCGAAGATCGACTACCTGGCGAAGGAACGCCGCGACACCGTGACGCAGCACCACATCCGGCTGGAAGTCGCCCCGGAACGAATCACCGAGGACGCCTATCTGCTCGTCCCCGAGGGCAAGGGGCCATTCCCGGCCGTGGTCGTTGTCTTCTATGACGCGAAGACGGGAATCGGCCAGGGCAAGTCGCCTCACTGCGACTTCGCCTGGCAACTGGCCAAGCGCGGCTTCATCACGCTCTCGCTCGGCAGCCCGCCGGCCAGCTTCTACCCGAACAAGGAGAAGGTCCAACTTCAGCCGATGTCGTATCACGCCTACGTCGCCGCCAACTGTTACAACGCCCTGGCGAATCTGCCCCAGGTCGATCCGAAGCGGATTGGCATCGTCGGGCACTCCTACGGCGGCAAGTGGGCCATGTTCGCCTCGTGCCTCTACGAGAAGTTCGCCTGCGCCGCCTGGTCCGACGGCGGCATCGTCTTCGACGAAAAACGCAGCAACGTCAACTACTGGGAGCCGTGGTATCTGGGACATGAGGCCGGCAAGGAACGCAAGGCCGGCATCCCGACCGAGAAGAACCCGCGCACCGGGGCCTATCGAAAGATGATCGAAGACGGACGCGATCTGCACGAACTGCACGCCCTGATGGCCCCGCGACCCTTCCTCGTGTCAGGCGGCTCGGAAGACCAGCCGGAACGATGGAAGGCCCTCAATCACGCGGTCGCGGTCAACAAACTGCTGGGCTTCGAGGATCGCGTGGCCATGACCAATCGCAAGGGTCATTCGCCGACCGAGGAATCCAACGAGCAACTCTATTCGTTCTTCGAGTATTTCCTCAAGCACGGCAAGGCACTGGAGCGGAGCAAGGAGAAGTAACTCTGGAACTCGTCATTCGGACGATCTGCATTTGCAAAGGGTGACGTGGTTGCCTCGCGCGTCGTACTTCACCCAGGTCATGTAATGGCGCATCAGGAGCAGCCCGCGCCCGCAGGATCGCTCCAGATTCTCCGGGGCCAGCGGGTCCGCCACCTCTGCCGGATCGAACCCCGGTCCCTGATCCTCAAC
>JBBRIK010001004.1:0-3149 GCA_038221045.1 Gemmatales bacterium | reverse complement strand
GACGCTCCAGGAGCGTCGGAACGTGATGAACACCGGGACGGAACGATCCTTCTTGCCTTCGACGGCGGTCAACGAAGAGCCGAAATGCGGATGATCCTCGCGCGACAGGAACTCGCTCAGATTGCTGGCGCGCGGATACTCGTGGCCGGTGAGCGACCAGTACACGGCGCTGGGGTGGTTGTTGTCGCGATGGCTCATCGAGCGAACGACCGTGAACTTGTCGGTCTGCTTCGCGATCATCGGCAGATGCTCGCAGACCTGCATGCCGGGTACATTGGTGGCGATGGGCTTGAACTCGCCGCGCACCTCGGCGGGGGCGTCCGGCTTCATGTCGAAGGTGTCGTGATGCGAAGCGCCGCCATTGAGATAGACGATCAGACAGGATTTCGCCTTGCCGAACGTCGGCGACTCCTTCTTGCCCCGCGCCGCCGCACTGGCAAGCAGGTCCGGCAGCGTCAGACCAAGGCAACTCAAACCGCCGGCGCGAAGCAACTCCCGCCGGCTGAGTCCCCGACAGGTTGAGAGACCAGGACCGTTGATGGATAGCACGAACATCCCCCCTGAGCGTGGACTGAACCGTGTCCTGCGCCGAACGTCGCACTGCCTATCATACGGGCCGGATCCCCTCGAACGCCATGACATTCAAGGCGCGGCGAGAAGGTATCTCATCATGGTTTCGGCACCATCAGCGTGAAGGGCGGCACATACGCTTGCAACAGCACGATCAGCCCGACAATGCTCGCCAGCAGGATGCTGTGCCACAACACGGCCTTGAAGATGTCTGCCTCCCGGCCTATCTGATTTGTCGCCGCCGTCGCGACCACAATGCTCTGAGCGTCGATCATCTTGCCCATGACGCCGCCGGTGCTGTTGGCCGTGCAGATCAGCACCTGGGCCTGTCCCAGGTCCAGGTTCGTCATCACGCCCATGTCCCACACCTGCGTCGCCGTGATCTTCTGCAGGCTGCCGAAAAGCGCATTGCTGCCGGCGTCGGTCCCCGTCAGGAAGACGCCAAGCCAGCCGAGGATGGCCGCGAAGAACGGATAAACCGCTCCTGTCGCCGCGAAGGCCACGCCGAGTGTGGCGTCCATGCCGGAGTAGCGCGTCACATAACTGAGGCCGAGCATGAAGGCAATCGTCGGCACCGGCACCTTCATCTGAAACAGCGTGCGCCGCAGCGCCCAGCGAATGTCCGCGCCATTCATACGCAGCATCAGCATCGAGAGCAGCGAGGCGATCAACACGGCCGTTCCGGGGGACGTCAGCCAGGCGAAGTTGAAGAGCGCCTTCTCCGTCTCCTGCTTCTTGCCCTTCTCGATCAGGGCGGGATCGCGGGTGACCTTGTTGTGCAGCCAGGGGACCTCAAGGTGGAAGTTCGTCGCCAGATCGCCGACGATGGTGACGAAGCCGGGGCCAGGCTCCTTGGGGCCATATCGCTTCGTGTCTTCCTCGTGCTGGCGCACGAGTCCCGTCAGCAGCAGGGCCACCGACATCAACACCCACGGGGCCCATGCCAGACTGACGCTGCCGATTGTGAGCGGGGCCGGTGTCGCCGGCACTGTCGTGGGCTGCTCTTCCAGGAGGGCCTTCGCTTCCGCCGCATGGGGGTCGTCGGCGATAAGCGGGGAGGGCGCGGCTGGTGTCGTTGGCTTTTCCGGCTCGAACTGGAAGATCTCCCTGGGCTTCCAGAAGCGGAGGAAGAGAGCGGTCACGATCAGCGAGAACATGCCGCCGCCGATGTCGGTCATGTTCCACAAAATGACGCCGGGCATGTAGACGTGAATGGTGGCGAAGGTGAACTGGAACACGGCAAAGGAGCCGCCGGCGATGGCGAGGACGGGCCAGACCGCGAGCGTTTGTCGCCAACTGCACATGCACTTGACCATGTAGAGCGGCACGATCAGCGACAGCAGCGGCAGTTGATGTCCCGCCATGACGCTGATGGTCTTCCCCTCCAGTTCGGTCACGCCAGCCAGCACAATGATGGGCGTGCCGAGACCGCCGTAGGCGACCGGCGACGTGTTGGCGATCAGACACAGGACGGCGGCGCGAAAGGGCCGGAAGCCAAGGCCGACGAGGATAGCGCCACAGATCGCGACAGGCGTGCCGCCGCCGGCCGCGCCTTCGAGGAATGCCCCGAAGGAGAAGCCGATCAGGATCGCCTGGATGCGCGGGTCACTCGACAGGCCGGCGATGGAGCGCTTGATGATCTCGAACTGTCCGGTGCGGATGGTGATGTTGTAGAGGAGCATCGCGTTGAACACCGTCCAGCCGACCGGCAGCAGCCCGAAGCTCGCTCCGTAGAGGAACGACATTCCGGCCATGTGGGCGGGCATGCTGTAAACGAGGACGGCAATGATGATCGCGACGAGCGAGGCCGCGGCGCCGGAGCGGGGGGCCGACCAGCGCTGAATGACGAGCAGGTAAAACAGCACGACGACCGGCAGAGCGGCGAACAGGGTACACCAGACGTGAGACCCGGGAACAAGACCGTCGAGCGGATTCAGGCGTTGCGCATAGTTCGCCCAGAGCATGGAGAGGGACCTTCTTCAAGAGGCAGGAGCAGCGATCCGCAGGATTGTAATGCGCGTGGGGACGGATGCAAGCATCATCCGCGCGGCGTTGCGGAATCCCTATGATGAACATTGCCTCGTTGAGACGCGAGGCAACAACGTTCCCGCCTTCCTGCCGCTTGCGGCTTAGCGGGCGCTCCGCTAAGCCGCAAGCGGCAAGAAAAGATTCGTGATGACCCTCGCTTTCGCCGTTCCTCCCTGTCCCGAGTCGCTCTTGCGCCGCCTCGATCCGCGCTGGAAGCTCGCGGCCTTCACGCTCGCCCTGCTCGCCGTCTCGCTGCTGCGCGAGTTGCCGCAGGCGTGTGCCGCCCTTGGCGGAACTCTGCTACTCGCCTGGCTGGGACAGTTGCCACGACGCTGGTTTCTCGCCCGACTTGGGCTGCTGTCGCTGATGGTCTCTCCCTTCGTCCTGACGCTCCCCTTCTTCGTCGATCAGCCCTGGGAAATGGGCATTCGGCTCGCTCTCCTTTTGGCCGTCAAGGCGTTGACGCTTGGCATCCTTGCTCTTGTGCTGCTGACGGCGTCGCCCTGGAGCGATACCCTCAAGGCGGCCCATTCGCTGAAGGTGCCGGGGCT
>JBBRIK010001003.1:0-3151 GCA_038221045.1 Gemmatales bacterium | reverse complement strand
CCATACGATCCGGCGGAAGTGCGACGCGGGTACGACATCCTGCTCAGCCACTATCGGCATCTGGCGCGGGAGGCGGCCGCCCTGGGGCAGGAAACGCCCGCCGGCCTGGCCGAGAAGGCGCTGCGAGCCGTCGAGCGCTGGCGCACTCTCGATCCCCACGGTCCTGCTGTCGAGAGAGCGGTCGGGTTGATGTTCGATCTCGGAGAGCGCGAATGGGCCTGGGACTACCTGACGACGCAGCTTGCCAACGACGACATGACCGCTGAAGTATGGCGCAAGCGGAGCGAGGATCTGCGCGAACAGCGTCAATTCACGCTGGCAGTGCGCTGTCTGGAGCAGGCGGCGGCGCTGGAGCCGGAGAACGCGAGTCTGCTGTTCGAGCAGGCCAGGGTGCTGCGCGAAGCCGGTCGGCGTCAGGCCGCCCGTGAAGTGCTTCGACGCCTCATCAACGCGAAGTGGCCCGCCAATCAGAGCGACGTCATCGAACAGGCTCGGGCGATGCTCGGGGAGCCGTGACGGCTTTCCCGCTTGCGGCGTAGCGGTCTTCTCCGCGCTACGCCGCAAGCGGAAAATCGGAACGCCTGTTCACTTCTTCGCGGAGAGTTGTTCGATTTCGTGAAGGAACTGTTTGCTCCCCATCCGCGTCGAAGACATAATACATGTCGTTCCTCCATGCGCATTGGCTCCACGAGATGGACCATGGGATACGTCCTTCGCTCGGTTCGCGGCCGAAAACAGGGAATGGCCATTCCGGTCAAGCGGAAGGTCTTCCTGATTGGCTCCTCTCCCAAGAGCCAGATCCGCTCCCGCAAGGAGGGAATCGGCCCTCAGCACTGCGCCCTCATCGTCCGCAAGAAAAAACTTTACATCCAGGACCTTCGCAGCGGCTTTCCGACGCATGTCAACGGCCTGACCGTCACTCCCGGCGGCCGTCTGCTGCTGAAAAAGGGCGATCGCGTCGCGATGGGTCCGATGGAATTCGCCATTGAGTTCCGCCGCAAGAGGAGGCCCGCCGCCGTCCTGGTGTCGGCTCCCTTCGCCGCTCCGCCGGTGCCGGTCGGCCGGCCCGTGACGCAGCGTCCGATGGGACCTGTCGCCGTTCCGGTGAACGAAGCGTTGGCCGCCCCGGCCTTCCTCTTTACGCCAGTGCAGCCGAGGCCGGAGGGACGTATCTGGACCCTGGCCGCCGTCGCCGCCCTGGCCGTCGTCGGACTCGGACTCGGTCTTCTGATCTCCCGCGCCTTTCTCAATCGCGCGGAAGACCCGATCGAGGACCGCGACGACAACCGGATGGCGAGACGCGAGGACCGGGACGCCGATCGTGCCTTGCCGCAGGACAAGAATCGTCAGGCAGCCAAGGGCCAGGGGGAGCAGTCGATCGTCCCGCCCCAGGGGCCGAAGGACTTCAAGCAGGACCAACTGCCCAGGCCGATAGGGGATGACAAACCGAAGGAAGTGAGGCGAAAGGACCCGCCCGCGCCGGAGAAAGTCCCGGTTGACGAGAAGAAGAAACCCGAGGCGAAGGCGGAGACAAAGAAGCCTGAGCCGAAGGACCTGCCGAAGGAGAACCCAGTCAAGGCGCAAGTGGCCTTCGCCGAGCACGTTATGCCGATCCTGGTGGCACGTTGCGTAAACTGTCACGCCGGCGCCAAGAAGAAGGGCGGGCTGGACGTCAGTTCGATCGCGTCCATGCTCAAGGGCGGCGACACGGGACCGGCCATCGTCGCGGGCGATCTGGAGAAGAGTCCGCTGTGGATGCGTGTGGACGACGACACCATGCCGGTGACCGGCAAGCCCTTGACGATGGCCGAGAAGAAAATCCTGCAAGGCTGGATCGCCGGCGCGACCAACGGCACCTTCACGAAATAACGATCCGCCGCTTGCGGCTTTGCAATCTCATGCGAAGCCGCGAGCGGCAGGACCTCACTTCCGCGGCGGCAGCGTCCCAGGACGCCGCAACGTGATCCCCTCCGGCGTGAAGCGGAAACCGATCGCCTTGCCGTCATCCGTCGTCGCACCCAGGAAGCCGAAACACATCTCATTCGTCGTCTGTTCGCCCAGCGTCACCATTCGCGGCGGACTGCTCGGATTCTTGGGGTTCTTGTCGCTGTTGTCGAAGACGGCCTCGACCGTCAACTTCGTTCCCGCCACCGCCTTGATCGGCTCCTTGAAGAAATACGTCTCCTGCCAGTTGTAATCCCAATCCTTGATGGCCACCAGCGTCGTTGCCGGGCCGTTGGGAGGAGTCATCGTCACCTTGATCGACTTCCCCAGCAGATGCATGTGCGGCGTGACCGTGTGCAGCATCGCATCCTGTGCCAGCCACAGGTCGCCGCCGACCTTGTAGTCCGCGTTTCCAGCCGGGATGAAGACGAATCGGCCAGGAACCGCGACGGCCTGGAGAGGCTTGTCCGCCGGCTTCTTCGCCAGGTAGAGGCCAAGGCGCGTGCGGTCCTTCTCGACCCGTCCCGTGCGGTGATAGTGAATCTGCAGGACGACGTCCGAGTCCTTCGGCAGATAGTAGCCGACGCCCTCCGGCAAGTAGTGCGGCCTCAGTCCCGGCGCCCAGCCGCCGACGTCGCCCGACGGCGGGAAGAAGCCCGGCCCCATGCGCGACGAGTAGCCGGGGCCAGCGTCTCTTTCGTTCGGCTTCTTCTCGCGCATCTTCTCGCGGTCTTCGATCTTCCGCGCTCGCCCTTGCGTGTCAAGGAAGTGCAGCGTGTGATGGACGACGCGGGGATTGCCGGCCCGCACTTCATAGGCGATGACGAAGCTATCGGTCTTCAGACCCGTCGGCAGTACGAAGCAGCGGAACAGATCTCCTCCCGCCGCGCCGACCGTCATCTCTTCCTTCGGCTCGAGGATCAGATCGGGCGGGCCGAGCGTCCAGCCATCGGTGAACTTCTTCGCCGCTGGCGCGTCCTTCGGATCGCCCTCGGGAGTGTCGCCATCGACCCAGGCCGCGAGCGTGGCGATCTCCTTGTCGGTCATGCGCCGTTCGCCCTTCATGGCCGCGCTTTCGCTCGGCTTCCACGGCGGCATCTTGCGATCGTGCGTGTAGCTCTTGAGGTCGTCGGCCCAGGTGACCGCCTGCGGATAGGTCAGGAGCGAGAACGGCCCCACTTCACCGGGACGATGGCACTGCTGGCAA
>JBBRIK010001002.1:0-3151 GCA_038221045.1 Gemmatales bacterium | reverse complement strand
TGAATCGGAGGAGTGGCCGAGGCGGAGAGGGCAAACCGCATCGAGGATGAGACGGAGAAAAGTCCCTGTGCCGCGGTACCCTCAAAGAAGCGCTCGGACTTCTTCTCCAGGTCCCAGCGCCGCAGACCGTCCGCTCCGCCGGAGATCAGGACGCGGTTGTCGTCGTGCAAGCTCAGGAACGTCACCGGTCGCGTGTGGCCACGCGTCGGCATCAATTCCTTGTCCTCGATGGAGTCCCACATGCCAAGTGTGTCGTCGAAGGGGAAAAGGACGCGGCGGTTGTCGGGCATAAAGATGCCTCCCCCCTGAACAGGCAATTTGGCGGGACGAATGTTGCGGCCTTTCGCGGTTTCCCAAAGAGTGAGCTGTGAGGGCTGGGTGGTGTAGAGAAGGAAATACCGGCTATCCGGACTGAAATGCAACCGGGGCGAGGCGGTGCCAGGAACGGTTTCGGTGCGAAGGACCTCGCCGTCATTATTCCACCAGCGCAAGCCCTTGAGGGAGTCGATGGACAACAACACGGACCCGTCCGGACTGTAAGCCAGGGCAGCCACGGGAGCGCCATCTGATTGGAGGGTGCGAACGACCTCGCCCGACTCCACCGACCAGACAATGGGCTGGCAATCGACGTTTTTGCCGGCCTCGGCCTCGCCCGCGCCGCTGACCGCGTGCCGGCCGTCCGCGGAGATCGCGACGCAGGTTACCCCCGTCGTGTGCTTCTTGAAGGTGTGCAGCAGCTTGCCGTCATCCGCGTTCCACACCCCCACCGTGGTATCGGCGCTTGCCGACAGGAGCGTGTAATCCTTCGGAGAGAACACAACCTGCAGGATTGGCCCCTTGTGTCCCCCGCGGAGCGGCCGCAGTTCCTTCCTTGCCTCGGTATCGTAAAGTCGAATGATGTTGGCCGACGTCCCGGCCGCAAGGTATTTCCCGTCGTGAGAGAAGGCCAGTGAATAGACAGTCTCGCGCGACTCGCAACGCCACTGCTCCATCATCGTCTCAGGATCGGAAAAGCGAAGGAATCCGTCCGCGGCGACGCTGGCGGCAATTTTGCCTTCCGGGGCAAGAGCGAAGGCGGTGATTCGCGTTGTGTCGTGCCGCAAACGATGCTTACCCAGGACGCCGGCGAGATACTTCGGCTGTCCCTTGATGCGATTCGTGGAAACAATGTCGTCGGCCTCGAAGGCTTCGAGTCCGGTCTTCGCAGGTTCGGGCTTCTTGCCGGGCCGCAGCAGCAGGACGAGCAAGACGAGCAACAGCACTCCCCCTCCCGCACCGGCGAGCACCCAGCGCCTTCGTTCGGGCCGATCCGGCAGCTTGAGTTTTCGGAGGATGTACCCGGTCCACGAGGGAGACGACTCGCCTGCGCCCGGCGGCATCGTCTCGTCGCTGGCGTCAGCCGTCCCTCCGGCCAGCGGCACAGCCATCGGCGCCGAGGCGGTCAGCCCCTGGCCGCCTCTCCCCGACAGGACACGGGCGACGGGGGGCGTTGCCGTGTAGGGTACGGCGACCGGCGTAGCTCCCGGAGCTGTGGCCGTGATGCCGGCCATGGGAATGGCAGTGGGTGGCTCCTTGCCGCTGAACAGTTCAAGGGCGCGGGCGACGGCGGCGGCAGTCTGATAGCGGTCTTCCGGATTCTTCGCCATCATTCGCGCCACGACCTCGGCCAGGCCAGCCGGCACATCGGGACGATGCGACTGGATCGACGGCGGTTCCTCGCGCTGATGCTTCATCAGTTTCTGCACCAGCGTTCCACCGGGGAACGGCACTTTTCCGGAGAGCAGAAAGTAGAGCGTGCAGCCGAGACTGTAAACGTCGGCGCGGGCATCGACGGTGTGCGACTCCTGGGCCTGCTCCGGAGCGATGTAGTCCGGTGTGCCCATGACGGCACCTTCATGCGTCAACTCTCCGCCGGCCTGCTCTCCGCCGCCAAGCGAAAGACGGGCCAGTCCCAGATCCAGTACCTTGACCTGACCGTGCGACACGAGCAGGTTGCCGGGCTTGATGTCGCGATGGACCAGCCCCTTTTCATGCGCATGCTGCAAGCCGAGCGCCGCCTGGCGGATGTAATCGCATGCTTCCGCAAGGGGCAAGGTGCCGCGTTTCTTCATCTCCTTCGCCAGGTCGCCGCCCTCGACGTATTCCATGACCAGGAAGTGAACGTCGCCGAGGCGATCCGCGTGGTAGGCGACGACGATGTTGGGATGCTGCACCTGAGCGGCGGCCTGGATCTCGCGATAGAAGCGTTGCACGACGTCCGGGTTGGCCAGGCGGTCCTTGCGAATCAGCTTGACGGCGACGATCCGCTTCATGAACTGATGCCGGGCCTTGTAGACCGCTCCCATGCCTCCCTCGCCGATCCGTTCGAGGAGGACGTACGGCCCCAGGGTCAACTCGCGCCCCTTGCCCTGGAGCAGTTGATTGACCTGAAAGGGAGTCAGCCAGTCGCGCTGGAGCATCTCCCGAGCCAGCGCTTTGGGCTCGCTAAACTGGCCGCGCAGGTTGCTCAGCTCGCTCTGCTGTCGTGGGTCGAGCAACTGCAACTCGGTCAGCGACTCTTCCAGGTCCGCGACCGTGGCGATCACCCGCGGCCCGGAGGGACGCGGACCAGCAGCGATCGTGGCGTCTTCCGGGGGTTGTTCGTCGTGAGGCTGTTTCATGGGATGGGACCTGCCGCTTGCGGCGTAACGGTCAGCCCGCTACGCCGCAAGCGGGTCACTAGTTCTTCTTCTTGAAATCGGGGAGGGTGCTGGCCATCGGCGCGACTTCCTTGAGGTTGGGCGTCAACTTCGCCTCGGCATTGCCCAGGCTCCAGTTGATGGCCCCGAGCAGCAGTTTCTGGAAGGTATCGTTCTGCCAGACGTCCTCGCGATGGCCCATCGACGTGTAGAAGACCTGGCCCTTCTTGTGCATCCGCGCCCATGTCGCCGGGAAATTCGGCCGATCGTAATCGACGTTGACCATCCCTTTCGTGTCCTGAACGAGGATGACGTGCAGGTCGTCCGCGAAGTTCTTCAACGAATACCACTCTTCCGCGATTTTGAAGTCCTTCAGCCCAATCGCGCCGGGGAAGCTGTCATCGACGACGTGCATCAAGCCCTTCTGCTGAGCGCCGTGGCGGATGAATTCGCCGCCGAGCATCGCGATGTAG
>JBBRIK010001001.1:0-3151 GCA_038221045.1 Gemmatales bacterium | reverse complement strand
GCGCGTTGAAGGAGGACTCTCCGGCGGCTGTCCTCATCGTGCGGACGCTGAGGCCGGTTGATCCCAGGGATGTGGTGAAGGCGTTGCTCGGTCAGGCGATCAAGGCGAGCCATCGTGGCAAGACATTCTTCGCGGCCACTTCCGAAGACCCGCTTATTGCTCCCGGTGAGCGGCCGGTCCCGAGCGTCTCCGACGACTCTCCGTCCGTGTACTTCCTCGATGGACTGACCCATGTCACCGGCTCGGCCCGCGGCGTCAAATGGTTCCTCGACAAGGCCGCGAAACCCAAGAAGGAACTGCCTCTGCACGCCGCCTATCTCAACGCCGCCGACACTCACTTCTCCGCCGGCATCGCGCCGACGCGGGAACTGCTTAGTGATGTACGCGCGAACTATGACGGCCACGGTCAGTCCGATCCTATTCACGCAATGGTGTGCGCCACTCTGCGTCCGCTCCTGGGAGTCCGGTGCGCCACGTTGAACGCGGACCTTGGGCACGAGACGCGGCTCGACGCTGTCCTCGGATTCGCCAGCCCTGGCGACGCGAAACACACACCCGATGCGATCCGCCTTGGGCTGGGCCTGCTTGCTGGCGGGATGACCCTTGCCGGGGAGAGAGCGGTGGAATCGCTGGACGAGGACGACAAGGCCGCTGCCGCCCAATTCAGGACACTCTTCTCCGAACTGGGCGCCGCGCTGCGCGAGTCCAGCGTCAAAACCAAAGGCAGACAACTCCGTGTGACTCTCAAGGCAAAGACCGAGGAAGCGCTGCTCGAAGCAGCAATCAAACGGTTACTTCTGGCACCCCCACGCAACGCAGCGTGGAACTGATTCGGGCTACCATCCGCAATCAGCGGAAGCTCACTTCACCTTGCCGCCCGGCAAATTGCCGAGATTGTCGAACAGGTGCGACAGCGACGCCATCAGCTTCTTCCAGTCCCCCTCGTGAAGACTCTCGTTCGGAGCATGGGCGTTGCTCAGGGGGTCCTCGATGCCCAACAGCAGGGCCGGCGCTCCGCCGAGCAGGTCGGCGAGAGGGCCGACGAAGCCGATCGTGCCGCCACAGCCGATGCCGACGGGGTCCTTGCCGAATCCCGTCTTCATGGCTGACATCGCCGCCTCGAACGCCGGCCCCGTTGGATCGGTCATCCACCACTTGACAGGGCCGCCCGCCGGCGTGATCGTCACCTTGACGCCCCAGGGTGGATCGTTTTCGAGATACTTCTTCAGCGCCTGATAGACCTGCTCGGGGTCCTGATCCGGCACGATCCGGCAACTGACGATCGCCTCGGCCCGCGGCAACACCTGATTCGACGCCTGGCCGATCGAGCTGGCCTCCTGGGCGATCACCGTCACGGCCGGCTTGCGCCACGTCTGCTCGTAGGGATGAACCCCTTCCTCCGTCGCCATGCTGACGCCGGGCAGCACGCCGCAGATTTTGCGCCAGATCGCCTCGTCGCCGGGCAGACGCGACATCATCTCGCGCTCGGCCTGCGTCATCTTGCGGACGCCATCATACAGACCCGGCACCGGCAATTCCTTCCTGCCCCAGTAAAGCCTTGACAGGATCACGCTCAACGCGATGGCGGAATCCGCCAGCGTGCCGCCCGCCATGCCGCTGTGGACCGGCGTCGTCGCGCTCTCGACCTTGACGTTCAGGGCCACGATGCCGCGCAGGGCGTAGGTGATACACGGCAAGCCGGTTTCGATGTTCTCCGTGTCGCAAACGACGATGACGTCCGAGTCGATCTTCTTGCGATACTGTTTGAAGAAGGTCATCAGGGTGCCGGAGCCGACTTCTTCTTCTCCCTCGACGACCATCTTGACGTTGACCGGCAACTTGCCCGACGTCTTCAAGAACGACGCAATCGCGCCGAGTTGAGCGGTGATGGCCCCCTTGTCGTCGGCGGAGCCGCGGGCATAGAGCCGGCCTTCCTTCAGCGTCAGTTTCCACGGTTCCGTATGCCAGCGGCCCTCGTCGAGGTCCTTCTTGTGGACGGGCTGAACGTCGTGATGGGCATAGAGGAAGACGGTCGGCTTCTTCGGATCGTCGATCCATTCGCCATAGGCGTAGGCGTTGGACCCCTCGACGCGCAGGACTTCGACGTTCTGCAGGCCGGCCTTCTTCATCTGTACGCAGGTCAACTCACCCGACTGATCGATCTCCTTCTGGTGCTGGCCGTCGGTACTGACGCTCGGGATGGCGACCAGGTCGGTCAGGTCCTGTACGAGCGCGGCGTGATTCTTCGTGAGCCAGTCGATGTTTGCCTTCATGAGGTCGGACTCCTGCGCATGGGATGATGCAAAAAGTGTATGCGGGGGGACCGCGACCGTCCGCGATGGTTCATTCTGGAAAATCTCGCCTCTCGAGGGCCTCGCCGGTCCGCGTCGCTTTTCCTGGAACACAGGACGAGGTCGCGGGTAGTTCTCTTGAGACTTCCTGCCGTCTTCAATGAGAGAAGAAGTCTGACGGGGAGATACCCTCAAGGAGCCTTCATCATGTCCTTGCCTGTTCGCGCATCCCTCGTGCTGGCCCTTGCCCTGGTTATGCCTTCAGCCCGCGCGGCGGACGTTCGCAAACCCATCTCCGACGTCAACCTGATCGGCGTCGATGGCAAGACGACGACCCTCCACGCTCTCAAGGGCAAGACCATCGTCGCCGTCTTCCTCTCGTTCGAGTGTCCCGTGTCCAATAGCTACGCCCCCGTCCTCAACGAGTTGGCGAAGAGCTACGCGAGCAAGAACGTCGCCTTTCTCGCCTTGGCCCCGACGAAGGACGATGCGGCGGCGCTGGCAAAACAGGCGAAGGAGTTCGCCCTTGTCTTTCCGCTCTATCGCGACGCCGACCTGAAGGCCGCCCGCGCCCTGGACGCGAAGAAGGTGCCGGAGGCATTCGTCCTCGACGGCGACTTCAAACTGTGTTATCGCGGCCGGATCGACGATGGCTACGCTCAGCGGCTGGTGCCGAAAAAGAAGTTCGACAAACACGATCTGCGCGATGCGATCGATGCCGTCGTCGCGGGCAAACCGGTCGCGGAGCCAACCACCGAGGCCGTCGGCTGTCCCATCTTCTATCCGCGCGAGAAGACGACCGCCGGCAAGGTCACCTACCATCGCGACGTGCTGCCGATCCTCCAGAATCATTGCCAGCA
>JBBRIK010001000.1:0-3151 GCA_038221045.1 Gemmatales bacterium | reverse complement strand
TTCTCGATCACCGCTTCCAACAGTTTCACGACCGGAGGCGTCAACCTCGCCGACCACGCGACGACAATCGTTCCGCTGGTGATCGATCGCGACCTGACCATCGGCAAGGTGACGGTACAACTGACGCTGACGCATCCGCGGCTCGCGGACCTGTACATCCGCCTGAGAGGCCCCGATGGCACGGAGATCGTGCTGTTCAACCAGCGCGCTGGAGCGAACCTGAAGACGACGCTGTTCGACGACGCGGCCTCGACGCCGATCAGCGGCGGCAGCGGCTCCTATGTCGGCACTTTCCGTCCGGAAGCAGCCCTGTCGGCCTTCAATAACAAGAACGCTCGCGGGACCTGGCAGTTGATCGTCGAGGATCGCGTTTCGGGCAACACAGGCCGGGACAACCTGTTCATCCTCAACTTCGAGCAGGCTGCCCCGCACAGCGGATCGACGGCCGTCGCCGAGTCAACCGGCGACGCCGTCATCGTCACGGACGCGGCACCCGCGCCTCTAACGACACTCCAGAACGTGAACGTCGGCGAGCCGGTCAACAGCCTCGTCATCGACGGCCGGCACCAGGAGGAAGTGGTGTTCGACGCCGTGCGGACGTTCGAGGTCCACGCCTCGATCAAGGAGGAGCCTGTCCTGGGGAACACGCCGTCCCCTGTGCGCGACCTGGCCCTGTCGCAGTTGCGGTCCACAGGCGCGGAGGCGGAGAACACCGATCCCTCGCTCGAGCACCTGATGACGTTCTTCAAGAAGCTGGGGCGATGAATCTCCGCTTGCGGCTTAGCAATGCCGAAGATTGCTAAGCCGCAAGCGGCGGTCCTCCTTTCGTCTCGGTATGCTGAACCTCACGGTTCGTGCGTCTCTCTGTTGAGAGACGCACGAACCGAGCGGCGAGGCGAATCTCATGCTCCTGCTGCCCAAACGCGGGGCCGTCCGCGGACTGGCCTTCTCTCCCGATGGGACGATGCTGGCCACGAACTCCTGGGGCAGCCCGCGAATCGAACTGTGGGACCCCAGCCGCGGCGAGATCGCCTCTCATTTCGATCACACCCACAACGTCGGCTGCCTCACCTTCACGACGGCCGATCCACCCGCGCTGGCCTGGAGCGACCACCTCGGCGACATCCTCGTCTGGGACATGGTGCGGAACCACGCCCGACATCTCGACGACGTCATCCCGCATCCGTATTTACCGCCGCGCCTGGCCTTTTCACCGAATGGCCGCATGCTCGCCGCCACCGGCATTTCCCGATCGACTTCCGATCTGCCCGTGTTCCATCGGCCTCGCTTCGGAACGACGCTCTGGCACTGGCAGCAGGGAGGCGGCCACGGAGGCTTCCTCGGCAATCGCCTGGGAGACGCTCTGGCCGTGGCTTTCTCGCCGGACGGCGATGCAATCGCCTTTGGCGGCATGAACAAATCCGCCCACCTCTGGGACCTGTCGAGCATGCAGGAGACGGCTCTCTTTCCGCACGAGCGCAAGCTCCACTATCTTGCGTTCTGTCGCGGCGGCAAGACGTTGGTGACGGCCAGCCCGGACGGCCTGATTCGGCTCTGGGACGTGGAGCGGAACGAACGCCGGGGCACCCTGCGAGGACAGACCAAGACGGTCACGTCGCTGGAATCATCGCCGGACGGCCGCATCCTGGCGACGGGCAGCGACGATGGTCTGGTGCGATTCTGGGACGTGGAGACGGCGCGCATGCTGAAGGCGTACAACTGGGACGTCGGCGCAATCTGGAGCGTGACGTTCGCTCGCGATGGGCAGCGCGCCGCGGCAGGCGGAACGAATTGCATCGTCGTCTGGGACCTCGACGATTAGAGCGCGAAAGGAGAGAAGACGATGCGTCTGCGCGACAAGCGCTGTCTGATCGTCGGCGGCACGTCGGGCATCGGCCTGGCGGCGGCGCCGCGATTCCTCGACGAAGGCGCGCGTTTGGTGATCGCCGGCCACGACGAGGCGCAGGGACGCGATGCTCTCACGACTCTGGCTCCTCGTGGAGCGGTCCACTTCGTGCGCTGTGACGCTACCCTGTCAATCGAGGTTGAAGCCCTGGGCCAGGAATGCATATCCTTGATGAAGGGGCTCGACGTGCTGTATCACGTCGCGGGGGGCAGCGGCCGGCGCTTCGGCGACGGCCCTCTGCACGAATGCAGCGAAGAGGGCTTCAACCGGACGCTCGACCTGAACCTGCGCTCAACCTTCCTGACCAACCGGCTGGCCGTGCGTCACTTCCTGACGAACCATCAGCCCGGCGTTATCTTGAACATGGCGAGCGTACTGGCGCTGGCACCCTCGCCGCGCTACTTCGACACCGTCGCCTATGCGGCCGCCAAGGGGGGCGTGATCGCTCTGAGCCGGCAGGCGGCGGCCCGCTATGCGGCGGACGGCATCCGGGTGAACGTGCTGGCTCCGGGACTGATCGACACACCCCTGGCGACACGCGCCATCGAGGATCCAGCCATCCAGGCGTTTTTGAGGACGAAGCAGCCCTTGTCGTGTGGCCCCGGATTGCCGGACGATTGTGCCGGAGCGGCGCTGTTTCTGTGCAGCGACGAAGCTCGCCTGCTTACGGGAGTCGTGTTGCCCATCGACGGCGGCTGGTGTGTGAGTGACGCCATTGGGTCGTGAGAGGGGGTTCCGTGTCCGAGGACGTTCCAACTCCGCAAGGAGAGCAGCAAGCCAGTGAGGAAATCATTGCCGAGGCCGGCGAACTGGCTCGCTGCTGTGAGTATCTCGCAGGCTGTCCCCGGATCGGCTTCGACACCGAGTTCGTCGGCGAGGACACCTATCAGCCGCGCCTCTGTCTCGTCCAGGTCGCGACTCCCGAACGGCTCTTTCTCATCGATCCGCTCAGCGCCGGCCCCCTCGACGCTTTCTGGAAACTGATCGTCGATCCCGCGCGCCAGGTCGTCGTCCACGCCGGCCGGGAGGAAGTGCGGCTGTGCCAGTTCTGGGCCGGCCAGACGCCGGGCAATATCTTCGACCTCCAACTCGCCGCAGGCCTCGTCGGTATGCAGTATCCGATCGGCCACGGCCCGCTCGTCTCGCAGGTGCTGCGCGTCCACCTCGCCAAGGGAGAGACGCTGACCGAGTGGCGCGAACGGCCATTGACGCGCAACCAGATCCGCTACGCCTTCGACGATGTTC
>JBBRIK010000999.1:0-3156 GCA_038221045.1 Gemmatales bacterium | reverse complement strand
CGAGCAACAAGGGCGACAAGCACGGCACAACCTCGCATCTCAAGGCGAACGAGGTCGAGGACCTGGTCGCGTTCCTCAAGGCGCTGCCGTACGAGAAGCCACCGTCGGAGACGCCCAACACCGTCAAGTATCGCGTTATCCCGAAGAAGGAGTGAGCCACGCTTCATGCGGCGGAGTGCAAGCCTCTCATGCGCAGCGCTGCCCTCGAACTGAACGGCGACAACCTGACGCTCGACGACGCCGAACATATCCTGCGCGGCCGGGTCGAGCGTCTCTCGCTCTCATCCGCAGCCCGGCGGCGCGTTCTGGCGGCGCGGCGCTGTCTTGAGGAATTGCTCGCCGAGGGACGCACCATCTACGGCGTCAACACCGGCTTCGGCAAGCTCGCCAACCAGCGCATCGAGCCGACCGAAGTCCTCGCCCTGCAAGAAAACCTTCTCCGCTCTCATGCCGTCGGCATGGGGCCCCTGCTGTCCATCGGCGAGTCCCGTCTGGCGCTCGCGCTGCGCATTCAGGCCCTGGCGCGCGGCCACTCCGGCGTCACGGTCGAGTTGATCGAGCAGCTTCTCGAGATGTTCAATCGGGGTGTCACGCCCGCAATTCCCGAGCAGGGCAGCGTCGGCGCCAGCGGCGACCTCGCGCCGCTGGCTCATCTCGCCCTGGTCGTCATGGGCGAGGGATACGCCTTTGTCGTCGCCCCCGGCGTCGATCGCGAGGAGCATCCGGGCCGGCCGCGCAAGCCGATCAGCGGCCGCGCCGCACTACGCCAGGCGCGGCTGAAGCCCTATCGTCCGCAGTCGAAGGAAGGACTATCGCTCATCAATGGCACGCAGATTAGCACCTCCCTGCTGGCCGAGGCGCTGGTCCGAGCGCGGCAACTCTTGAAAGTGGCAGACATTGCCGGGGCCATAACCGTCGAGGCGACGAAGAGTTCCGTGAAGCCCTTCGACGAGCGGATCCAGGCCATCCGCCCCCATCCCGGACAGGCGGCCTGTGCGGCCAACCTGCGGCGGATGCTGGCCGACAGCGAAATCATGGAGTCGCACAAGGACTGTGCCAAGGTGCAGGACGCCTACAGCATGCGCTGCATGCCGCAGGTCCACGGCACTGCTCGCGATGCGCTCACTCACGTTGTCGCCGTCGTCGAGCGCGAATTGAATTCCGCGACCGACAATCCCCTCGTCTTTCCCGAGACGAGAGAAGTTATCTCCGGGGGCAACTTCCACGCTCAGCCGATCGCCCTGGCGGCGGATCTGCTGACGGCGGCGATGACGGACATGTCGAGCATCAGCGAGCGGCGCGTGGAGAACCTCGTCAATCCCGACCTGAGCGGACTGCCCGGCTTCCTGACGCCTCATCCCGGTTTGAACTCCGGCATGATGCTGGTGCAGGTGCTGGCGGCGGCCCTCGTCGCGGAGAATCGAGCGGCCTCGTTCCCGGCCAGCGTCGATTCGATTCCGACCAGCGCCAATCGTGAGGATCATGTCTCGATGGCGACGAACGCGGCCCGCAAGTGCCGCACGGTGGTCATCAACACGACGCGCGTGCTGGCCTGCGAGTTACTGTGCGGCTGCCAGGGACTGGAGTTTCATTTGCCTCTCCAGCCGGCGCGAGGAGTGGCGACGGCGTATCGAGTCGTGCGCGAACACGTCCGTCCGCTGGGCCGCGATCGGACGTTGCATCGCGATCTGGAGGCCGTCGAGAAGCTGATTCGCTCGGGATCGCTCCTGTCAGTCGTCGAAGAGACGTGCGGACGCTTGAAGTGATGAGGTCAGCCTTGAACCCCATTACGATAAGGCGAGCGGGGTCATTACTGACCCCGGTGGGATGCGAATACCGGGGTCATTACTGACCCCGCTCGCCTGGCATCCTCGCGGCGGATTATCCACCCTCACGGCGGATTGGACACCCCTCCACCCCGTGCCGCCTCCCTTTGACATCGTCTTCCCAATTGATGCTTGAACTGAAGCCTCGACAGACCATACACTTCGAGCTTCGTCCTTGAACCAACGCGCCCCGGCATCGCGGTTGCAGTTGCTCCTACTTCCACCGCTGTCTCCGCGCCTCCCGCAAGGACCAAGAGCATGGGACTTGTTCGCCTCGCACTCAATAACATCTATTTCGTCCTCGTCGTCGCGCTGACGATCCTCGTCCTCGGCGCGGTCTCGATGATCTCCATTCCCGTCGATATCCTGCCCAGCTTCAAGACACCGGCCGTCCAGGTTCTCACCTACTACAACGGCATGCCGCCCTCGTCGGTCGAACGCACCATCACGAACCGGCTCGAACGCTGGGTGAATCAGGCCCCCGGCGTCCGCACCGTCGAATCGCGCTCGGTGCCGGGAGTCAGCATCGTGCGAGTGATCTTCCGCGACGAGATCGATCCCAACTCCGCCCTGACCATGTCGAACTCTCTCGCCCTCGGCACCCTGCCCACCCTGCCGCCGAACACCCTGCCGCCGGTCGTCCTGCCCTTCGATCCGACCGGCACTCTGCCGCTGGGCATTCTCACGGTCAGCAATCCCAGCCTCGACGAATCCCAGGTCAAGGACATCGCCCGCATCGATGTCCGCAACGCCCTCGGGAAGGTCTCCGGTACGGTCGCCCCCGTCGTCGTCGGCGGCAAGGACCGCACCATCCTCCTCTATCTCGATCCGAAGAAGCTGCAAGCCCGCAAACTGTCGCCTACGGACGTCGTCAAGGCGCTGCAGGACGGCAACCTGATGGTCACTCCGGGAACGGCTTACTTCGACGACAATCAGGTGTTGCTCGACACCAACGCGATGGTGACCAGCGTCGGCGAACTCGACGAGATCCCCATCCGCACGCCGACCGGCGAGGTGATCCTTCTCGGCGACGTTGGCCATGCCGAGGACTCCAACGCCATCCAGACGTCGCGCGTCCGAATCAACGGCAAACAGCAGGTGTACGTCCCCATCTACCGGCAGGGCGGGGCCAGCAGCCTCGCCGTGGCCGAGGGCGTCAAGAAGGCCATCCCCGAGATGGAGGAGCGGCTGCCCGAGGGGACCAAGCTCGATTACGTCATCGACCAGTCCGATTACGTCCGCAACGCCATCGAGAGCCTGATTCACGAGGGGATCATCGGCGCCGTCCTCGTCTCGCTGATGATCCTCGTCTTCCTCGGCAACTGGCAAA
>JBBRIK010000998.1:0-3159 GCA_038221045.1 Gemmatales bacterium | reverse complement strand
GGGGTGCCCGAAAATGTGGTGGCTACCGCTGGTCCGGGCCAGCCGAAAACCAAAGGCCTCGATCAACGTCACCATCGCGTCGAAGCGGATGTTCTTCGAGCCAGACAGGGCTTTTTTGAGCAGCTTGCGCTTGTTCATATTTTCGCCTGGCGCCCGTGCCCACGGCTTTGCGTGGGCACGGATGCAGTGTACCCATTCAGGAGCTCGGCAGCGACTCCCTACACATCCTCAGCGACACGACCATGCTCAGGTAAAGCCGTGGGCATGGTACCCGGCAGTTCACGCGCGTGGACGATTCCAGAGATCATGGCTGGCCTCGCAAGCCGAGCCCGCCGAAGCGATGGAGATAGCCCAGGGTAACATGCACCAACCAGATTTGCGGATCGGGAACGCGCTTCCGCAGCCGGTCGGCCGCCTTCATTTCATTTTTGTCCAGTTCATATTCGCCCGACTCGATGTCAATGGCGACAAACTTGTCCTCGTCCGCCGTCGTGAGGTTGGGGAGAACCTTGCTCTCGACAAGCGCGTCCC
Source organism: Gemmatales bacterium (assembly GCA_038221045.1). Taxonomy (GTDB): domain Bacteria; phylum Planctomycetota; class Planctomycetia; order Gemmatales; family Gemmataceae; genus JBBRIK01. Next base: position 2,628 of record JBBRIK010000998.1, on the reverse strand, counting down.
CACGGCGGGCGAACTCCTCTTTGCTGTAGCGGCGTTGAGTAGTGGACATGCGCATGCTCCGATTTGCAGGGGGAGAGTATTGTACCCTCTATGATGCTCTGCGGATACAGGTCGGTCGCGTGGCCGAGCTGCGTGGAGCAACGGGTACGGCCAGAAATCTTGAATGCCCCCTTTTGCCTTGCCCATCCTCAGTGGAGCGACCATGCCCACGAAAAGCCGTGGGCATGGCACCAAGTGGTGTTGTGGGAGTGGGAAATGGGTTCCGCCTCAGTCCGCACCGGCCAGCGCGAATTTGACCGATTGCGGAGACATCACGTTTTCGGAGGCGTCGAGCAACTCCAGCGACACCAACCTGCCAGCCTTGTCGTAATCGAGGATAAGGCCGGAACGGGGTTCATCGCTTTCGGCTATCTTGCCGGGACGAAGAATAATCGACAGCGTGTCGGTCTCTTTGTCGTAGATCACTTTCACGGCTTTCTCCAGTATTACGCAACCTTGCTCGTCTTGTAGGCAGTCACCACAGGGTAGGTTTGAGCGTCCTCCCTGACAATCACGCGCAGGAGAAGGCGGCCGCCGCGGCCGACCAGACCCTGATAGATGCGCCGGCCTTTGGCTGAGGGTAGTACCTGGCTCGGACTGCGGATCATCCGTGTGACTTCGGCCAGACTACGATGTTCCCTTATTCGGCCCGTGGTTCGGCGTTGCCGCTACTGTCGTCGACCGGGGAGCGTAAACCGAAATGTCGAGCCGACACCCAGCGCGCTCTCCACGGTCACGGCCCCGTCATGCGCCTCAACGAACGTCTTGACGATGGCGAGACCTAGCCCCAACCCACCCTCCTTGTCGGGATCCGTTTCGTGCTTCTCGAACACGGCACTGCAGCGGTCCGCCGGTATCCCCCCTCCGTTGTCGCGGACGAAACACTCGACGGCACTTCCGTCACCCGTCTGCCGCGCGCCGATGACGATCTCACCGCGCGGCGTGTAGGAGATCGCGTTGGCGATCAAGTTCTGAAAAACCCGTCGCAGCAAACTGGCATCGGCATCGACGACGAAATCCTCGGGCACGGCATTGGTCAGTCGAGTCGTACAAGTCCCGGCCACGGGATGGAGATCGTAAATGAGGCTCTCGACGAGTGGCCACAGGTCGAACTTACGGCGCTCCAGCTTGATCCCTACCTCGGTTTCCAGATTCGTGTTCTCCTCAATCACTTTCCCCACCAAGGCCTCAAGCTGTTGAACGTTCCGGTTGAGGGTCTTCAACAGCTGGGCGGACTGCGGCGTATCGGTCCGATCCCGGGTCAGAAGCACCTCCAGCACCTGCGCCGAAAGCGAGATGGCGCTGAGGGGAGTCCGCAGGTCGTGGGCCACGAACGCAAGGTACTCTTCCCGGCGGTGTCGGACCTCGAGCGCCTTCTGGGTCGCGAACGACCCCACGGCCGAACCGATCGCTCCATCCAAAACGCGGTTCAGGACGTGGAATGGTCGCCCCTGTAGACTCAACCCGTTCCGGTCTGCCATGTCGTGTATGCATCCGCGCAGGAGGTTGTACTCGGCCACGACTTCCTCGATGTCGAATCCGTCCTTGACCCGTTGCAAGCCGTGTGCGGGCGGACTGCCGTCGAGAAGAGCCTGCACGACCGTCTCGTCCGACTTGGATCGGAGGGCTAATGCAAGTTCTACGAGGAGATGTGGTATGTGATCGTTCAATGTAGGCGCGTCGAGTTCCCGCGCCGCGGGGAGTTCCCGGACCTGTCCCCGCCACCGGGTAAGCAGCGCTTCGCGCTCTTGCTCGATGAGCCGTGCAAGTTCATTTAAGACATCCACCGCCATGTCAACTCCGCTTCCGTTGTCGGCTGAATCAGCCTGCTGCCGCCTAACCTGATGCTTATCCATACCGGCGCCAGTACAGGTCGGTCGCGGGGCTGGGCCGCGTGAAGCGACGGGTACGGCCAGAAATCTTGCATGTCCCCTTTTTCCTCTGCGCTGCTTCCTCTTGGCTTCTCTGCGTTGGCGTTCGACTGTTACGGGTTCTCGCGCTTCAGCTTGAACAAATAGGCGCTGGTGTTCGGCACCGATTCAAATTTCGTAGTACGCCCCTCGATCCGCGTATCCCCAAAGCAGATCGCCAGTGTATCTCTCTCCAGAGAGTAGACGCCCAGATCGGGACCGAAATCGAACCACTTTGGTGACTTCGATGGGTCGAGCTTGAACGGGATCGGCCGCTTTTTCTCCTCCTTGTCGCCCTCAAATAGCGTAAGTGTCAGCTTATCCCCTGCGAAGACAAACAGCGCATTCTTGGTGTCGGGGTGGGGCTTCCCGTTGTGGTGAGACTCGACAACTCGCCAGGAACCTTGAATCTTCATCTGATCGGTCTTGCTCACGTCGCCCCGCAACAGGGCGGCGGTGGCAATTGCTGTCAGAATTGATAGCGTCTTCATGTCTGACCCACCATTGAAGAAGCCTGTTGGTAGCAGCGGTGTCCGGTGCCGGTCAAGAAACTCTTCTTCTTCGTCGAACTTGATGCTTATCCATACCGGCTCCAGTATAGGTATGGCTCGCGCCGGTCTGGGTATCACTACATCCGTCCGTCTGCCGTGCTTGTAGTAAAACACCGCCGCCGTTCCTC
>JBBRIK010000997.1:0-3160 GCA_038221045.1 Gemmatales bacterium | reverse complement strand
TGTCCTGGTTCTGATACCCGCCCTCGGCCTTCAGGCAGCGGATTCGGTCCCGGACAGAACGCTCTTCGAGAAGGAAGTCCAGCCGATCCTGAAGATGCACTGTCTGAAGTGCCACGGCGACGGCAAGATTCGCGGCGGGCTATCGCTCACCAGCCGGGCCGGTCTTCTCAAGGGCGGCGACACCGGGCCGGCTGTCACTCTCGACAAGCGCGAGAGCAGCCTTCTCCTCCAGGCCGTCAACCACAGCGATACGCTCAAGATGCCGCCCAAGAGCAAGCTGTCGGCGAAGGAAATCGACACACTCTCGCGCTGGGTCAAGGCGGGAGCGCCCTGGCCCGACAGCGGTGCCGCAGTCGTCGAGCCGGAACGCAAAGAGCGACAGATCACCGCGGAGGATCGAGCCTACTGGGCCTATCGCCCGCTCACTCGTCCCGCGCCGCCGGCGGTCAAGAACACGGGTGCGGTCCGTAATCCCATCGACGCCTTTATCCTGGCCCGGCTCGAATCACGCGGGTTGCCACCTGTTCCGGAAGCGGACCGTGTCGCTCTCCTGCGCCGCGCTCACTACGACCTGACGGGCCTGCCGCCGACTCCCGAGGAGATCGACGCTTTCGTCAAGGATGCCTCGCCGGATGCGTATGAGCAGCGTATCGTCCGGCTGCTGGCGTCGCCGCAGTATGGCGAGAAGTGGGGGCGATTCTGGCTCGATCTCGTTCGCTATGCCGAGACCAATGGCTACGAGCGCGACGGCCCCAAACCGTTCGCGTGGCGCTATCGCGATTACGTCATCAACAGCTTCAACAACGACAAGCCCTACGATCAGTTCGTTAAGGAGCAGCTCGCCGGCGACGAGATGCCGGGCCAGGATGCCGACGCGGTCATCGCGACCGGCTACTATCGTCTCGGTCTGTGGGACGACGAGCCGGCCGATCCGCTGCTGGCGCGATTCGACGAATTCGACGATATCGTCGCCACCACCTCGCAGGTGTTTCTCGGCATGACGATGAACTGCGCTCGCTGTCACGATCACAAGATCGATCCGATTCCGCAGAGCGATTACTATCGCATGCTCGCCTTTTTCCGCGATATCCAGCGCTTCAACCTCTCGAACGATCCGCGTTCGCGGACCAGCATTACCGACGTCACTCCGGCCGAGACTCGCAAGAGTTACGAGGCGGAGTTGAAGCGGCGCGAGGTTCGCCGGGCCGATCTGACGGAGGCAATGACGAAGATCGAGGACGAGGCCATCAAGAAGATGCCTGCTGAGGACCAGCGTGCGGCCGAGGGTGCGGAGCGCCCGAAGGTCGTCCGCAAAATCGGAGCGTTCCTGACGGACGAGCAGAAAGGCCAGTACGGCAAGCTCAGGGCGGAAGTGGCGGAGTTGGCGAAGGTGCGCGAGCCGAACCGCATCCAGGCGATGTCGGTCAACCACTGCCTCGTGAATCCGCCGCCCACGTTCGTGCTGATTCGAGGCAATCCTCGCGTCGAGAAAGCACGCGTCGAGCCGGGCTTCCCCGTCGTCCTGAGTCCGGGGAATCCCGTCATTCCACCGCCGGGCAAGGACGCGAAGTCGAGCGGACGACGGACGCAGTTAGCGAACTGGATCGCCTCAAAGGACAATCCGGTGACCGCGCGGGTGATCGTCAATCGTCTCTGGCAGCAGCACTTTGGCCGGGGTATCGTGCCGACGGCGAACGACTTCGGCAAGTTCGGCGAGAAGCCGACGCATCCGGAGTTGCTCGATTGGCTGGCGAGCGAGTTCATGGCTGGCGGCTGGAAGATGAAGCGGATGCACAAGCTCCTCATGACCTCCAACGCCTATCGCATGTCGTCGCGGGGGAATGCCGAGGCGCTGCGGGCCGATCCGGCGAACCTGCTGTTCTGGCGCTTCAATATGCGGCGGCTGACGGCAGAGGAGGTGCGCGATTCGATGCTGGCCGCGAGTGGCCGGCTGAACCTGAAGATGAGCGGGCCGAGCATCTATCCGCCGATACCGCGTGAGGTGCTGGCGGGCCAGTCGATGCCGGGTTCGGGCTGGGGACATTCGTCGCCGGAGGAGGCAGCGCGGCGGAGTGTCTACATCCACATCAAGCGCTCGCTCCAGGTGCCGATCCTCGCTCAGTTCGATCAGGCCGACACCGATTCGAGTTGTCCGGTGCGTTACACGACGACAGTGCCGACGCAATCGCTGGGCATGCTCAACGGTGTGTTCGCCAATGAGGAGGCGACGGCGTTCGCGAGCCGTCTGCGCCGCGAGGCCGAGGGCGTGGAGCAGCAGGTTCGCCGGGCGATTCGACTGACGACGGGACGAGTTCCCTCCGACGCCGAGGTTCGCAAGGACGTCGCCTTTATCGAAGCGCTGCGAGCGAAGCATCAATTGAGCGCGGACGACGCCCTGAAGCAGTATTGTTTGCTGGCCCTGAACGCGAACGAGTTCGTCTATCTGGATTGACGGCCCCTCTTGCCGCTTGCGGCTTAGCGGTCTTTCCCCGCTAAGCCGCAAGCGGCAAGACAACCCCGAGTGAATCTCGATGAGCGATACGCATCCTTCCCGACAGTTTTGCCATCGGACGCGGCGCGAGTTTCTCTGGCAGACGGGCGGCGGTTTCGCCTCCGCCGCGCTCGCTGGAATGCTCGGCGCCGACTTCTTCGCGAAACAGGCGGTCGCCGCCGATGGGCTGACGAAGTTCGTCAATCCGCTCGCGCCCAAGAAGCCGCACTTTCAGCCGAAAGCGAAGAGCGTCATCTTCATCTTCTGCTATGGCGGGCCGAGCCATGTCGATACGTTCGACTACAAGCCGGAACTCTATCCGCTCGATGGCAAAACGATCACGGTGAAGACGTTTGGCCGGGGCGGACACAAGAACCAGGGGCGCGTCGTCGGCCCGAAGTGGCAGTTCAAGCAGTACGGCCAGTGCGGCAAGTGGATCAGCGACCTCTTTCCGAACATCGGCGGCTGCGCCGACGACATTGCCTTCATTCACTCGATGTACGCCGAGTCGCCGATTCACGGCTCGGCCATGCTGATGATGAACTCCGGCCGCATCCTCAGCGGGCACCCGGCGCTCGGCTCGTGGGTCAACTACGGCCTCGGCTCCGAGAACGAGAACCTGCCCGGCTTCGTGGTGATGCTCGACAAGACCGGCGGGCCGATCAGCGG
>JBBRIK010000996.1:0-3167 GCA_038221045.1 Gemmatales bacterium | reverse complement strand
CGTCCTCCGGGACGGTCTCCAGGCTGCGGATCAACCAGAGCAGACCGGGACCGACCTGCCCTTGCTCGCACCAGCCCAGGGCATGATCCAGGTAATTCTCGGCGAGGCGGCGCTCGGCCAATCGGCGTCGTTCTTCGTTCTGCCGGCCGCCCTCCTCGATGAGGTCGTTCTTCTGCTCTAACTCCCCCCGGTACGCAGCTTCACGCAGGTAAAACGCGGTGGGTACGGCGAGCAGCGCCCCGGCGAGGATGGCCGCGAGAATCACCGCAGCGGCGCGGGCGGGGTAACGCCGGCACCAGCGTGCGAGCCGTTCCACCCGGCTTGCCCGCCGAGCCTGCACTGGCTCTCCGTCCAGGAAACGGCGCAGGTCGTCCGCGAGGCTGAGGGCGGAGGGATAGCGTTTGCCCGGCTCCTTGTTCAGGCACCTCAGGCAGATGGTTTCCAGGTCGCGTGGCACCTTCGATTGCAGTTGCCGCACGGGGACCGGCTCCTGATGCCTCACCTGTTCGAGCGTGTCCAGCACCGTCGCGCCGCGGAAAGGGGGCCGGCCCGTGAGGCACTCGTAGAGGATGGCTCCCAGGGCGTACACGTCCGTCGCCGGGCCAACGTCCCGGTTCCGTCCCCAGGCCTGTTCGGGGGACATGTAACTGGGGGTGCCCATGACCTGCCCGGTGTGGGTCTGGCCCGTCTCGTCCCCGACCCGCTTGGCCAGCCCGAAATCGGTGATCTTCGGAAAGTACGAAGTAGTAAGGTCAGCGGACGAAGAAGACAAAGCAGGCGAGGTAACAGAATCATTCCTGTCTTTGTTTGTCCGTTGTCCTTCCTTCTTTGTCCTTTGTCCTTCGTCCTTTATCCTTGCTACTTCGTCCTTTGTTCTTTGAAGGAGGATGTTGGCCGGCTTGAGGTCGCGGTGGATGATGTCATGGTCGTAGGCATACTGCACGGCCCGAGCCAGGACTTCGACCAGTGTAGCAGCCTCTCGTGCCGCCTGCGGCGTCCCCGCGAGCTTCTGGGCCAGGGTGCCGCCCTCGATGTATTCCAGGGAGAAGAAGGGCCGGCCTTCGTGTTCGCCGATCTCATGAATCTGCACGATGTGGGGGTGTTGCAGACGGGCGACGGACTCTGCCTCGGCACGGAAACGCGTCAGCTCCTCGGGATGGGCCTGGTCGCCGGTCAGGACCATCTTGAGGGCAACGATTCGCTTCAGAGAGGTGTGAAGTGCCTTGTACACGACCCCCATCCCGCCTCGACCCAGGATGGCGAGAACCTCGTAGCCGGGCAGTGATGGCAGAGAGAGGGAACCGGGAGGTGTCTGGCTTGCCGCTCCGTCGGCGTCGCCCTGTCTGAAGTCCCGAGTCGCCGCCGGCGTGGTTCCGGGGGCCGACTCGCCCTCAGACGGTCCCACGCGGTCCACGATGGACATCGAACTTCCCTTCAACGAGAGTAACCGCAGACGACAGGACTGGCTGACTTGAAGATACCGGAACCGCCTGAGTGGAACAACATTCCGCCTTCTTGCCGCTTGCGGCTTTGCAGAAGACCGCTAAGCCGCAAGCGGCAAGAAGGGATTCGACTTTGCCTCACCCGCGCGTCAACGCAAGGGCGTCCCTTCGAGCGGTTTCCCGTTCGTGTCCAGTATCTGGAAATGATGAATGCCTGCTTTTCTGCTGTCGGTGTGCGTCCACACGATCTTCTTGTCGCGGTTCACTTCCGTCAGCTTGATCTGATTCGCCCCGGCGTGATGGCTGGTGATGACGGTGTTGCCGTTCGGCAAACGCTGGCCGCCGCAAGCATCGTTGATCGGCTTGCCGGGAAGGTCGTCGTTGCTCACCTGCCAGACGGTCTTGCCCTTCGCGTCCACCTCGATGACCAGGTTCCCCAGGGTGCAGTTGATAAGTGTATTCCCGTCCGCCAGTCGGATGGCCGTGAAAGGCCAGTGAGGCGTCTTCACCTCCCAGACGACTTTCCCCTCCGGCGTGTACTCGCGGACGACCTGATCGAGCAACTGAGGCACGAGATAGTTGCCGTTCGCGAGCTTGCGGGCCATGCGCGTCTGGAGATGATGATCTTTCGTCTGCGCTTGCAGCGGCACTTCCACGACGATCTTTCCCGCGCGATTCACTTCCAGAAGCCGCGGCCGGGCGCCTGCCTCCGTGACAAGGACGTTGCCATTGTCCAGCGCCTGGACGGTGTTCACCTCCGCTTGCGTCCCCTTGAACGTAAAGACGATTTTCCCTTCTCGGGTCACCTCGACCGCTGCACCGCCGGGGTAGTCTTTCCCCTTCGACAGCGCCAGCAGGACGTTGCCATTGGCGAGGACCCAGCCATCGCGGGACGAGTGGGGGTATTGCCAGGTCGCCTTGCCGTCGCCGTTGACGATGAAGGTTTCCTGCCCGCAGGCGAGAAACGAGTGCTTCTTCTTCGCCTCATCGGCTCTCCCGAGGTTGTCCGGGCAGATGCAAGCCCCGGCGAGGAGGCTCAGCACGAGAGCAGTGGGAAGTCTTGTGGGGTTCATGATTTTGCAGTCCTTGGGGAAGCTACCGGACAGGAGGTTGATATACTCGACGTGGGAACAATTGCACGGTTCCGATCGACCCTCCTCCCTCTGCGTCTCACCTGGAGAAACCCTTCCCATGCAGCGGCACCTGCTCGCGATAGCCCTGATTTGGCTGATCTCTCTCACCTCCTCCCCGTCTCACTCGGCTGAACCTCGGAAAGACGCGGACACCGACCGCATTAACGTCGCCCCCACGGATTGGCCCTGGTGGCGCGGGCCGAATCGCAACGGCATCGCCGCCGCGCAGGAGGATCTGCCCGCGAAGTGGAGCGCGACTGAAAACGTCCTGTGGAAAACTCCGGTCCCCGGCCGCGGGCACGGATCGCCGACAATCGTCGGCGATCAGGTATTCCTCGCCACGGCCGACCACGAAACCGAGATTCAGTCCGTGCTGTGCTATGACCGGAAGACGGGGAAACAACTCTGGCAGACGCCCGTCCATCGCGGCGGCTTCGAGAAGAAAGGCAACGGCAAAAGTTCGCTGGCCTCGTCCACGATCGCCTGCGACGGCCGGCGCGTGTTCGTCAATTTCCTGAACACCGGAGCGATCTACACCACGGCCCTGAGTCATGACGGCAAGCAACTCTGGCAGACGAAAATCACCGACTAC
>JBBRIK010000995.1:0-3167 GCA_038221045.1 Gemmatales bacterium | reverse complement strand
GGGGATCGGGCATCGGGGATCGGGCATCGGGGATCGGGCATCGGGGATCGGGGGGCGTCGCAGCGGCTGGAACGACCAGTGGTTCGTGGCCTTGACGATCTGCTGGCCGACCTCGTTCGCGGGAGCGTTCGCGCCTTCGTCGATCCAGCGCTTCAGGAGGACGACCTCCTTCTCGCTCAGGGGCGGCCCTTTGGGCGGCATCACGGCCACGTCGTTCTTGCCGAGAATCGCGTGGATGAGTCGGCTGTCGCCGCTCTTGCCCGCAATGAGGCTGGGACCGGCATTGCCTCCCTTGAGGGTAGCCTTCGCCGTGTCCAGCCGCAGCCCGGAACGCTGCTTCTCCGCGCCGTGACAGGCGTAGCAGTGCCGGGCCAGGAGAGGTTTCACGTCGCGCAGGTAATCGACGCTCTCAGCAGCCGTCAGCGGCAGAGCGCAAACGGGCAGGATCAACAAAGCGAGCGGCGCTCTCATCATCGTCCTCGGCGAGTCAGCGGATCGGTGGGCTGGTCAAGGCAGGTCAGACTATTCTACGATACCTGCTGGGCCGGTGACGATGCAAGCGCTTAGTAACTGGGTCCGATAGCAGAGTGGTAGCGTATCTCTTCAGCCCTCTTCAGAGGGCTTCAGCATGTAGCCCTGTCCTTCAGGGCAGGGCGGCCGTGCCGGACGTCTCGCTTGCTGGGGTCGCCCCGCCGGGTGTCCGGCATGCTCGGACAGCCCTGAAGGACGGGCCTATCTGCAAAAGCCCTCTGAAGAGGGCTACAAGACCCCAAGCCAAGCGCCGAGTAAACCCCGGACAGGACTCTCGCTGATGACATTCTCCTCCCGCCTGCTGCTGCTGGCCTCCCTGCTCGTTCCTGCCGTCCGCGCCGAGGATTCGCTGTTCCGAGAGCGCGTCGCTCCCGTGCTGAAGAAACGCTGCCTCGAATGCCACAACGGCCAGAAATCGCGCGGCGGGCTCGACCTGTCCACCCGCGAAACGCTGTTCAAGGGTGGCGATCAGGGGCCGGCTCTCGTCGCGGGGCAGGCGGGCAAGAGCCTGCTTGTCGAGCAAGTGATCGGCTCGAAACCCGCCATGCCGCGCAAGGGCAATCCCCTCTCCGCGCAGGAAGTCGCCGACCTGCGCCGCTGGATCGACGACGGCGCTGTCTGGCCGAAGAACGTCAAACTCAACGAGGCCGACGGCAAGCCTGTCGTCGATGCGAACTGGTGGTCGCTGCGTCCCCTCGTCCGTCCTGCGACTCCCGATTCCCAATCCGCGATTGACCATTTCATCGTGGCGAAACTCGAAGAGAAAGGACTGAAGTTGTCGCCGGAAGCGGATCGGCGGACGCTGATTCGCCGGCTCACATTCGATCTGCATGGACTGCCGCCGACGCCGGAAGAGATCGACGCCTTCGAGCGCGACCAGGCGGCGAACGCCTACGAAAAGCTGGTGGATCGCCTGCTGGCGTCGCCGCACTACGGCGAGCGCTGGGGCCGGCACTGGCTCGACGTCGTCCACTATGCCGACACGCACGGCTACGACAAGGACAAGCGCCGCGATCACGCCTGGCCCTATCGCGATTACGTCATCAAATCGTTCAACGCCGACAAGCCCTTCGCGCGCTTCATCCGCGAACAGATTGCCGGCGACGTCCTCTATCCCGGCGATCCAGACGGAGTTGTCGCCACCGGTTTCGTCGCGGCGGGGCCGTGGGACTTCGTCGGCCATGTCGAGCTGCGCGAGGGGACCATCGACAAGATGAAGACCCGGCTCATCGACCGCGACGACATGCTCTCCAGCACCATGTCCACCTTCGTCAGCATGACGGTCCACTGCGCCCGCTGCCACGATCACAAGTTCGATCCCATCCCCCAGACGGACTACTATCGCTTGCAGGCCGTCTTCGCGGGGATCGATCGCGGCGACCGTCCCTACGAGGCGGTTGCATCTGCCGAACGTCTGGCGCTCGAAGCGCGGCGTAAGGAACTGCTCGCGAAACAGGCCGATTCGCACAAGAAGATCGACGCGGTCTCCAGTCCCGAGTTGTCGCGCCTGAGCGAACGTCTGACGGAGGCGCGCAAGAAACTGGCGACGCTGCCGGAGCTGAAGCATCGCGGTCCCAGTCCGTCGAACGGATACCACAGCGGCATCACCGCCACACCGGACGTGACGAAATGGGTGCAACTCGATCTCGGCAAGGTGATGGCGCTCGATGAGGTTCGCCTGCTCCCGGCGCGGCCGACCGACTTCCGCGATGCGCCTGGCTTTGGCTTCCCCGTGCGCTTCAAGGTGACCGTCTCGGACGATCCGACCTTCGCTCGCTCCGAGGTCGTCGCCGATCATGCGATGAGTGACTTCGTCAATCCCGGCGACACGCCTTTCGCTGTCCGGCTCGATGGCAGGAAGGCGCGTTATGTCCGCGTGACGGCCCTCAAGCTCTGGAAGCGACTCGACGACTATTGCTTCGCCCTCGCCGAGATGCAGGTCCACGCCGGCGGCAAAAACGTCGCTCTCGGTGGGGCCGTGACAGCCCTCGATACCATCGAGGGCGGGCGCTGGAGTACGAAATTCCTCATCGATGATTGCACCAGCCGGATTCGCCTGCCGGACTCCTCCGAACCCAGCCTGCGCCAGCGCGAGCAGGTGCTAGAGGAAGTGACGCGGCTCGAAAGCCAGCGCCGCACGATGCTCCACGAGTTGCTCGACGCCGCGACGCGATCGGCGATCGAGACGACGGCACGCGATCTTGGCGTCGTCGAACAGCGGCTCACCGGCTTAGCGCGGCCCTCGACGGTCTATGCCGTGCTGCCGCATGCTCCGCGGCCGATCCACGTCCTGACGCGCGGCGAGGTCGAAAAGCCCGGCAAGTCAGTCAACGCGGGGACGTTGACCAGCGTTCCCGGATTGCCTCCCGAGTTCAAGTTGACGAAGCCGGACGACGAGGGCCAGCGCCGGGCGGCGCTTGCGGAGTGGATCGCGAACCCGAACAACCCGCTGACGTGGCGCTCGATTGCCAATCGCATCTGGCACTATCACTTCGGCAAGGGCCTCGTCGATACGCCCAACGACTTCGGCGGCAATGGCAGCAGGCCGACGCATCCCGAACTGCTCGATTGGCTCGCCGTCGAATTCCGCGACAATGGAGGTTCGTTCAAGAAGCTGCATCGCCAGATACTCCTCA
>JBBRIK010000994.1:0-3169 GCA_038221045.1 Gemmatales bacterium | reverse complement strand
CGAGCGCAACTTCAAGGGCGAGGTCCTCTGGCAGCATCAAGCTACCGGTTTCGTCATCGCGGCTCAACGCCTCGACAGTGGCAACACGTTGATCGTGACACGAACTGACGTGGTCGAGGTGAACAAGACCGGTCAGGAGGTCTTCCGCTTCAACTCCCCGGCTTCGACGGTCAGCGGGGCGCGCCGGCTCAAGAATGGCGAGACGGTCGTCATGGAACGAACGGGAATCTGTCAGCGGGTGAACGCCAAGGGCGAGAGCGTCAAGCAGATCACCCTCGGGGCCGTGCTGGCTGTGATCGGCACGCAGTTCGACGTTCTGCCCAACGGCAACGTCCTTCTGCCTCTGTACAGCCAGAATAAAGTGGTCGAGTACAACCCGGAGGGACAGCAGGTCTGGCAGCACACTTGCGAACGGCCAACCGCCGTCTCGCGCTTGCCGAACGGGAACACGCTGATCGCCAGCCGCTACAGCAAGACCGTGCTCGAAATCGATCGCGCGGGGAAAAAGGTATGGGAGTTCGAGTCGCCCAATGGAACCGTCATTGGCGCTCGCCGCCGTTGAGGACCGCCCATCGCTCAGGCGAAGAGTTGTTCGAGTACGGGCAGCGCTTCGCCGGGATAAGTGAAATGCAGGGGCAGGTTCGTCGAAGTAGGTTCTCGCCGTCCTCGCGGATTGCGTTCGATCTTCAGGTCGATCGGCGCTTCACGCGAGCAGCACGGACAGACGGCGGCGGTCAGCGCCAATCCGCCGCTTGCCAGGGCCGGTTGCCAACACCTCATCGCTCCCAGATCGCCGCGATTCAATTGCCGTTGCTGCTCCTTCCCTCCGTCCGCCATCGTGCCGAGGAAGCGCTCCTTTTTCCAGTGCCGGCAGCAGGAACAGAATGGAGCACGCGCGCCTGTCGCTCCTCCAATGGCTGCGATCACGGTCACGAGCAACACCTCCAGACCCCAGTAGAAGTAAGTCCCCGTGTAGCCGAGGTTGATTCCTCCGGTCTCTCGACCCGAGATGGTCAAACCCTTTGAGGCAACCGCATCGAGGTAGTCGAGAAACCCGGCAGAGACTTCCAATCGGCGGCTCATGTCCTCCGGGAGTTGGAGGGGCGTCGACTCGGCCAGTTTCAGCGTCCGCCGATAGTCGAGGGTGTGCATCGCCAGCAGGGCGAGCAAGCCCCCTCCCAGCGCAACCAGCCCAGCGACGAGCGGCGAACGAACGTGGCAGAAATGGCCCAGCAGAACGGTGAGCGCGGCCAAAGCCAGACCAAGTGCCAGGGGATAGATCAGGACGAGGTAGCAGACCTGCCCCAGAGCGCTGGCGAGCGCTCCCAACCCCGCGCCACCCAGACCGACGAATCCCAGGAACAAGGGCAGCCTTGTCAGGCTCATCCCACCCTCGGGTCGATAGGGCAGTGGAACGAAGCGCGAAGTCGGCTCCGGGCAGGGGACGGAGAAGTCATGCTCGATCCGTTCTACCCAGTCTGCCTCGTCCGCTCGGTTTTCCTCTCCTGTCGAGGCAGTCGCCCACGACGGTTGAGTGATGCGGGCGGGAGAGGCGATGACTCGGGAATCCGGGCTGGATGGAGAACCGGTCACGGGCCGGGCCTTGCGGCGTCCGAGCCAGTAGATCGGCTGCTTGCACTCGGGACAGGGAAGCACCTCGTCGGGAGCGTCGCTCGCCAACCAGACGACGTTTTCACAGGCAGGACAGTATAGCTGCATCATGCTCGGCGACCCTCCGTGGTCCTCAGAGTGGGCAGCATACCAGAAGGGGTCGTCGCTGGGGAGTCGGGTTGGTACGCTAAGCCGCAAGCGGCCAGACAAGGACGGAGGATGACGTCATGTTGTGGGAAATCGAGATTCGACCGCGCGGTGAGGACGCCGAACGCCGGCGCATCGACGAGGACTATCATCTGCTGACGCATTCCTCTCAGAGCGTCGTCGAATCGACATCGCGCGGCTATCTCCTCGAAGGCTCGCTCGAACTCGACGAGGCCCGGCAACTGGCCAACGAATTGCTGATCGATTCACTCGTGGAGAATGGCAGCGCCGGAAGTCTGAACGAGCCGGCCGGGGCCAAGTCGAGCGCGACCGTGCTGCTCAAGCCGGGTGTCATGGACCCCACGGCCCTGAGCGTGATCGAGGCAGGGCGTGACCTTGGCATTGAGTTGCAGAGTGTTCGTACCTATCGCCGCTACTACCTTCCGGCGACTCTGTCCGCCTCGTCGAAAGACGTGCTGTTCCGCAAGGTCCTGTGCAACGAGGCCATCGAGCAGGTCGTCGAAGGGGCTTTGACGCTCGATCACCTTGGCGTCGGGATGCCTTACACGTTTCGTCTCGTCGCAATTCCGTTGCGCGAAGCGGACGATGCCACGCTGATGAGGATCAGCCGCGAGGGCCAGCTCTCGCTGCGCATCGAAGAAATGAAGGCGATTCAGACTCATTTCCGCGACCAGGGACTCGATCCGACCGACATCGAACTTGAGACTCTCGCGCAGACCTGGTCCGAACACTGCTCGCACAAAACGCTGAAGGGTCCCGTCGATATGGATGGGCGTCAGTATCGCAATCTGCTCAAGGAGACGATCTTCGCGGCGACGCAGGAGATCCGCACTCGTCTGGGGGCGGACGACTGGACCGTCAGCGTGTTCGAGGACAATGCTGGCGTCGTCAAATTCGACGATCGCTTTCATGTCTGCTTCAAGGTCGAGACGCACAATCATCCCTCGGCCATTGAGCCGTATGGCGGAGCGAACACTGGCCTGGGCGGCGTGATTCGTGATCCGCTGGGAACCGGCCTCGGAGCAAAGCCGATCTGCAACACTGACGTCTTCTGCTTCGCGCCGCCGGACACATCGCCGGAGGCGCTGCCGGCCGGCGTGCTGCATCCGAAGAAGGTCATGAAGGGCGTCGTGGCCGGGGTGCGCGATTATGGCAATCGCATGGGCATTCCGACGGTCAATGGCGCTGTCTGCTTCGACGAACGCTATCTCGGCAATCCACTCGTCTACTGCGGCACGGTCGGTCTCATCCCTGTCGATCGCTGTCACAAGCAGCCGAAGCCGGACGACCTGATCGTGACCGTCGGCGGACGTACCGGACGAGACGGCATCCACGGCGCGACGTTCTCGTCGATCGAGTTGACCTCTGAGTCCGAGAAGGTGTCCGGTGG
>JBBRIK010000993.1:0-3171 GCA_038221045.1 Gemmatales bacterium | reverse complement strand
CCTTGAATCGCTCATTCAACGCTTCCATCCCGCCTGACAGCGGAGAAAACGACGCCGCGCAGAGCCGCCCCTGGCCCAGACCGTTTTGAAGCGATGCCCCTTCACCGCTGCCCCCTGGCCGCTCTTTACTTGACGACGGTGGCATCAGCCTCACGAGGTTGGTCCGCATCGTCGAGCGGGAAACGGAGGCGATGCCTCGTCCCATCCTTGAAGGAGGCCCAGACGTCCAGTTTACCACCCAGGGCCTGAATGACGGAGTTGAGAGTTCGCAGAAGCATGTTGCCGGCGTGCCGCTCCAACCGGGAGATGGTCGGTTGCTCGACGCCGAGGAGTTCGGCAAGTTGAACCTGGGAAAGGTTCCGCTCGGCGCGAAGCTCTCTGAGCGTGACCTCTGAGGGCGGCTCGGTCCTCGAACCCGTCCGCAGCAAGGCGAGGATGCGTTTCGCCGTCCCGGCCACGTCAGGGTAGATTTCATCCGGTTTTTCGCCGTAACCGTGGCCTTCGAGAGACGACAATCCGAATGCTCCCCCCTTCCGCCACTGCACGACCAGAGCATTCCCTTCGTGCAGGATATCGAGGGACCAGGAGCCGTCGTCGAACGCGGGTTCCGAAAGTTCCAGGCGAGCGCCTGGGAAAGATTCTCGAAGACGTTTTTCCAACTCATGAATTTGCGCCATAGTCAGCTACCCTCCTTCCGTCCGAACCGGGTTTGTCCAGTTCGAGCGTGTCAACATATTCGTTTCCGTGCGGACTCCGCACGGAGATTTCAATCGCTCCATTGTCAGCAATAAGGGTCTTGTGGCCGACTTGAAAATAACAACGAACCCCAGGACGTTCCTCCTTCGGACGGCGATACTGTTCTTTTGGAGGATACAATCGCCCGTCCGTGCCAACCTCGCCAGGATCATAAGGAACTCCACTGAACTCATCCTCAACAGCCTGCAAGATGCTGGCAATGGAATGCATCGCCTCCTCTCCGGAGGTAGCCGAAGACTCGATCCTCAAGCGGTGATAAAAGATCTCTAACCTTGCCCATTTCGGCAAAATGATGTCGTTTCCATTCATTCCGATTCTCCCAATCAGGTAACCAGGGGGTGGGTTCGATCAAGGCAGCCTGCTTCCGAAAGATAATTTTGGGCGGTATTTGGATCGGCAGTGTCCGGAAAGTCCCTTTCTGAAACCTCTCAGTATTATAACATTTAAGTTATATTCTATCAAAGCTATATCGTCCACGAAGAAAAAACGGGACAGGCAACATTACATGAGTAATGTTGCCTGTCCCGTTTTTTCACGCGGATTAGCTGCGCTGTGTTCTGACATCGAGCCGCGACCGCTAGGTAGCGGCCTGAAGATGCCGCTCCCTTGCGGTCGCGGCTCGTTGTGAGAACACATCTTACTCGTCGATTGCGCGACTCAATGGTTGAACAGGAACTCCTTACTGTTTATCAGCGCCCAGGCGAGGTCCTGCACGCCGAGCCGCCGCTTCGACGGAATCGCGCCCAGGGCCGACATCTCGCCCTGCGCCTGCGTCAACTCGCGCTGCAAGCGCTGCAACTCCAGGTCGCTCGACTTGTAGAAGGTCGCCAGTTCCGCCTGCTGTTGCGGCGTTCGCTTCGCCGGCTCCGTGGTCAGGATCTTGGCGATGTTCGCCGGCGGGCCGTTCAGCGACAACGGCGGCTTCATCGTCGTCACCGAGAGACGCAGCCGGCCGATGACGTGCTGGGAGCCAAAGGTGTGCTCCAGCGTGAACACGAACTTCGTTCCGTTCGCGTCCAGCGTCGGCTGAGTCAACTCGAAGACCGCGATGTTCGCCTGGCCGAAACGCGGCGACGTCGCCCAGCCGGTCGCGGGGTTGTTGTCGATCGCGTTCTGGATCGGGAACTGATCCTGCGAGAACAGCGCCTGCGGCCGATGCAGTTTCACCGGAATCGGCTGCGCCGTCGCGTCACCCGCCGGCATCGACGCCACCTTGAATTCGTTCAGTACGAAGTTGCCGTTCTGCGCCCGGCCCGGCCCCTTCATCGGCAGGCTCGGATCGGGCAGCACTTCCAGACGAATCGCCGTGATGCCCTTCTCCTTCACCGTCGTCGTCAGCGTGTAGACCTCCGTGGCCGGGTTGACGCCCGTGGCGAGGACCGAGCCGTCGGGCTGCTTCGTCAGCGTTGCCTTGCCCTGCGACTTCATCTCGCTGAACTCCAACGTCGTCCAGGCCGGCGCTGCCTTCGACGCCGCCTCCCAGGCCGCCATTTTCGCCAGCACTTGCTTGTCGTGCGCCTCGAAGGCCGCCTTGCTCTTCTCCAGCATGGCGGTCAACGCCAACTTGCGCTTGGTGTACTCGACCTGACGGTCGCGCACTTCTTCGTCCTGGGCCTTGAACACGTCCAGGCCGATCTCGATCTCACGGGCCGTCGGCTTGCGGCTCAGACAGGCCAGGTAGACCTCTTCGATGAGTTTGGCCTCGTCCTTGTCGCCGTCGGCGAACTGGTTCAATTTGCTGCCGGCGTCCTTCAGGGCGTCGGCCAGGACGGGGCCGTTGATCAGGTTGAGGATCGGCTCCATCGACAGACCGCCGCTCCGCTCGCACTCGCAAGCGCTCTCGCGCGGCGGCTTGCCGAACACCTTCAAGAACGCTCCCGGCAACTCGACGTTCGAGTCCAGGAGTTGGGCCGCTCGCGCTCCCGCCGGCAGCCCCGGCAGACGCGACACCGACCCCGTCGCCCGGTGAATGGCGTCGTAGAGCACCTCGGCTGGCAGCCGGCGCGCCGGGGCGTGCGAGTAGTTGATCTCGTCGCCCTCGTTCCAGCGATTGGTGACCAGCGAGTGCTGATACGTCCGCGATTTGCAGATGACCCGCATCACTTCGCGCGTGTTGAAACCGTTCTTGACGAACTCCTCCGTCAGACGATCGAGGAGCTTTGGATTCGTCGGCGGATTGCCGGCCCGGATGTCATCGATCGGCTCGATCAGGCCGACGCCGAGGAGATAACTCCAGATGCGATTGACGTAGCTCTTCGCGAAATACTGGTTGTCCTTCGAGGTCAGCCAGTGCGCCAGTTGCTCGCGCCGCGAAGCCGTCGCCAGGGCCTTGTCGGCATGGTCGAAGGGGAACTTCGGCGGGCTGATGACCCCGGTGCGTTCGTGCTTGACGTCGCCGGCCTTGGTGTCGCTGAT
>JBBRIK010000992.1:0-3174 GCA_038221045.1 Gemmatales bacterium | reverse complement strand
CCGGTAGAGTTGATCCGAGCCGCGCGCGCGGCTCGGGAAGAAGGCTACGTCCGCATGGACGCCAATTCTCCCATCCCTTCCGAAGAGTTTGCCGAGGCGCGGGGAGTGCGCAAGAGCCGGCTGCCGCTGCTGGTGCTGCTGGGTGGACTGACGGGCTGCATCGGCGGTTACTTCATGCAGTACTATGCCGCCGTCATTGGCTACCCGATCAACGTCGGCGGGAAACCTCTTCACTCCTGGCCGATGTTTATTCCGGTGACGTTCGAGTTAACCATCCTCGGTGCCGCCCTGACTGCGGTGCTGGGCATGCTGGCGCTGAATGGACTGCCCCGGCCGCATCATCCGCTCTTCAACGTCCACTCGTTCGAGCGGGCCACGCAGGATCGGTTCTTCCTCTGCATCGAGAGCCTCGATCCGCGTTTCGACCTCGAACACACGCGGGCCTTCCTGCAACGCCTGAACCCCGCCACCCTGGAGGAGGTACCCTTGCAATGAGTCATCCTCGTCCGGGAAAGCTTGCTCTGCTGCTGGCGTGCGTGCCTCTCCTGTCGGGGTGCCGGCAGGACATGGCGAGCCAGCCGCGCTACGACACCTTCGAGCGCAGCCCGTTCTTTCGCGATAACAGTTCGGCGCGACCCTTGCCCGAAGGCACGGTCGCTCGTGGCCAACTTCGGGCCGACTCGCATCTGTTCGAGGGTCGCTCAGGCGAGAGTGGAGAACAGCCGCGCGCCGTGGCCGTGCTGGGGGCTTTCCTGGCTGGCTCGCCTCTGGCCGCCGCGTCCGTCACCTTTGCTCCGGATCAGGTGGATACCTTCCCCTTCTCGGTGACGGAGCGAGTCCTTGAGCGTGGCCGGCAGCGGTTCGATATCTACTGCGCGCTCTGTCATGGGACCACAGGCGAGGCCGATGGCAAGATCGTCGAGCGCGGCTATGTCCGTCCGCCGTCGTATCACATCGACCGGCTTCGGAATGCTCCCGCCGGCTACTTCTTCGACGTGATGACCAATGGCTACGGGGCCATGCCGGATTATGCGTCCGAGGTGCCGGTCCATGATCGCTGGGCCATCGCCGCCTATATTCGCGTCCTGCAACTCAGCCAGAACGTCCCCCTCGATCAGCTATCTCCTCAGGAGCGAGCGAAGTTGCCGGCGCGAAAGGGGGCGAAATGAGTGACAGGGGGCTGTCACTGGGACCGCGAGCCGCCCGGCTCCAGCGCGTCGCGTTCCTCGTCGGCGCGGCCGGGCTGGGTCTGTGCGCTCTCGGCGCTCTATGCGGGCCGCTGTTCGCCGAGAGCGCGACTAGCTCCCTGTTCGGTCACGTCCCGTTCTTCCGCGCCTATCTGGTCGCCTGGCTGGGAGTGCTGGCGCTGCCGCTGGGATCACTGGCCATTCTGATGGTGTATCACCTGACCGGCGGTGCCTGGGGCGCCGCGCTGCGGGGCGTCCTCGAAGCCGCGACGCGGACCTTGCCGCTGGTGGCGATCCTGTTCGTGCCGCTGCTCTTAGGCCTGAACGATCTCTACCCCTGGACACAGTGGGACCCCGAGGAACTGAAGGGGACGATCCTCGCTCAGAAGCAGCAGTATCTCAATATCCCTGCCTTCATCGTTAGGGCGGCGATCTATTTCGCCGTCTGGCTGGGGCTGGCGTTCGTGCTGAACCGGCGGACGAATCGCGAACAGGAAACCTCGCGAATCACTCTGCAGCGAATGAGCGGCCCCGGTCTGGTCCTTCTCTCGCTCACGGTGACGTTCGCGGCCATCGATTGGATGATGTCGTTGGAGCCGTTCTGGAACTCGACGATCTTCGGCATGCTGGTGGCAGCAGGCCAGGTCCTCGCCGCCTTCGCGTTCGGGATCATCGCCCTCGTGGTGTTCTCCGAAGAGCCAGCAACGAACCCCGGGGAGAGTGTTCCTCACGGCAGCCTGCAAGACCTGGGCAGTCTGCTTCTGACCTTCGTCATGCTCTGGGCGTATCTGGCCTTCTCGCAGTATCTGCTCATCTGGTCCGGGGACTTGCCCGAAGAGATTCCCTGGTATCTGAAACGCCTCCAGGGCGGCTGGGAATTCGTCGGCCTGCTGCTCATCCTCTTGCACTTCGTGCTGCCCTTCTTCGTGCTACTGTCTCGGGACGTGAAGCGCAATGGCCGAACGCTGGCGGTCGTGGCGGGCGTGATCCTGGTGATGCGCTTCGTCGATCTCTACTGGATGATTGTCCCTGCCTACCCTCCCCATGATGGATTCAGGCTGCACTGGATGGACGCGGCAGCCCTGGCCGGTCTCGGCGGACTCTGGTTGGCCCTGTTTCTACGCCAGATGGAGGGACGACCCCATGAGTGAGCATCCACGAGGAACTCCATCTCGCTCCGAAGTCGGCCATGAGCCGAGCGATGTCAACGTGCGCGGCATCCTGTGGTTCGCTGCCGGGCTGATCGTGTTCGCCGTTGTGGTTCATCTCGTCCTGGCCGCGATGTTCGGCGCGCTGGCCGCTCGTGAGGACGTACGCAAAGCGTCCACGTTTCCGCTGGCGGACGAGGCAGGCAAGACGCTGCCTCCCTCGCCTCGCCTGGAAGGAATCGAGCGGAAGCGACACACCGGAGACTCGCACGAAGCGGGTGATTACGGCTGGGTCGAGGGACAGCCCGACCGCGTCCGCATCCCCATCAAGCGAGCGATGGAGAGAGCGCTGAGCGAGGGACGCTTCCAGTCCCGGCCCGGCGACCATCGCTGGCGCGGCCGGCTCGACGACCTTCCCAGCGACGCCAGTTCGGGACGCAGGCCGTGGGGAGGACAGCCATGACACATACGAGAATACCCGCGCTGCTGATGCTGATCTTCGGGCCACTGTGCGCGAAGGGGGAGGCTCCACCCACGCCCCAGAACGTCCGCTTCGAGGCCCGCCTCAATGCTCTCGTGCCGCTCGATCTGCGCTTTCAGGACGAGACGGCAAAGAGTGTGAGGCTGCGCGACCTGATGCTTCCCGACAAGCCGGCCATCCTGGTGCTTGCCTACTATCGCTGTCCGATGCTCTGCAACCTCGTCCTCAATGGCCTCGGCGAGGGGCTGCGCGACCTGGCCCGGCTGCACAGCCTCGAACCGGGCAAGGACTTCTCGGTGATTACCGTCAGCATCGACCCCGACGAGAAGTCGGAGCTGGCGGCGGCGAAACGGGCGTC
>JBBRIK010000991.1:0-3175 GCA_038221045.1 Gemmatales bacterium | reverse complement strand
GGCAGACCCAGCTTCTGCAAGAAGCCCAGAAGGAGAGGGATATCGTCGATGCGTTCATGCCGCAGCAAGAGGGATTCCGTTTTCATCTTGCTGCGCTATAGAATTCAAAAAAGGCGGCAACTTCTTACGCGGAAGATGGGTAGATAGGGTACTAAATAGGGTATTAACTCGTAAGGCGAACGGCAAGTGATGAGTTACCCGTAGCTGAAGTCGCCAGACTTCAGCTACGGGTAAAGTAATTCCTGCCCTTCGCCTAAAAGACAGGCGTCTCGAGAGGGGCCTTGTTGTTCAGGTCGTACTCGCAGCCCAGGTAAAACGAGTCCGGACGGTCGATGTCACTCCTATTCGGTTATTCAGCCTGTGGTTACATGATGAGAATAGGGATGGATCAAGACAGTGCAGAGTTTTGCAAAGGCGATGCCACGCACTCCGCGAACGCCAAACAGAATCATGGCACAAGAAATGCCCACTTGTGTGAAGGTCGAAGTAACAGCGAGTGGTGCGAGCAGGAGCAGATATGAGGGACGGCGACAGGCAGACCAGGGAACCTGCAGCGGCGGGCGACATCTATCGAAAACTCCTCGAATCGACTCCTCGCGACAGGACGGAAACGGTCCTTCGGCTCCTCCGCGAGCACCCGCAGGGACGCCTCGAATTGCCGGCCCATGAGGGACGCTCGGCGAACCTCAACGAGATCGATCTGAGCGGCGCGGGACTGACTGCCCTGCACACTCCCGACACGCTGCCGGCCTGGGACGCGGGCTTGCAGACAATCAGCCTGCGGGGCGCGGACTTGCGCGGCGCGAGTTTGAGGACGGCGAACCTACAAGGGGTACTCCTGGAAGAGGCGAACCTCAGTGGGGCCGACCTCGCTGGCGCGAATCTTCGCGGCGCGCTGCTGGCGGGAGCGAACTTTCAGGAGGCGATGCTCGAAGAGACCGACCTGAGCGGCTCGGCCCTCCGTTTCGCCTACTGCCGGCATACCGTCTTCGAGGGGGCGAAACTACGCCGCGCGGACCTGTGGGGAGCGAAGTGCGAAGGAGCGATCCTGACGAATGCCGACCTGCACGGGGCCACACTGACCGAGGCGGACTTTCGCGGCGCCGATCTGCGCGGAGCCAATCTGCGCGAGGCCATCCTCAAACAGACGAACCTCGAAGGGGCCAATCTTGAAGGGGCCGACCTTCGCGGAGCGGTCTTCGGCGGCACGAATCTCCGGGGAGCCATCCTGAGAGGCGCGAAGCTACAGGGCGTCGTCCTGATTCATTCCCATCTCGAAAACGTCCACGTCTGCGACGCCTGGCTGGAACGAACGCACCTGCTCCGCGAGCAAGTCGGCAACGCCATCGGTGAGGAGCGCGCGGAGGAATACGAGTTGGCCCGGCGCGGGTATCTGGCCCTGGAGCGGAACTTCGATCAACTCGGCGATCCCGATTCGGCAAGTTGGGCCTATGGCAAGAAACGCCGCATGCAGAAGCGCGGCGCGCTGAAAGCAGCGCGGGCTGCCCGTGCTGAGGGCCGTTGGCGACCTGCGCTTGCCGCCTACCTGCGCTTCACGCGCGAGCAACTGGTCGAGTGGATTTGCGATTACGGCGAGAGCGTTCCGCGCGTACTCTGTTCTCTGCTTTTCGTTTACGTCTTCTTCGCGCTGCTCTATGGGGTGACGGGAAGTATCGATCGCCTCGAAGGGCCTCGCGGCGCCGAGACGCGAACGGTGACGCGGCGGCCAGTCGATCTGGCCGTGTTCAGTCTGCTGGCCCTGACGACGTCCGGCACCCCCGCCGTCGGGCTGTTGCCTCGCAACGAGGCCGTGCATCTGCTGACCGGCATTCAGGCGTTGCTGGGCATCTCTCTCACGGGGTTGTTGGGGTTCGTGGCGGGGCATCGCTTGCGGCGCTGACCTTGCCCGTCCCGTCCTTGTTCTGAAGCAGGGCCTCGATCTGGGCGAGCAGCCGGGGAAACTCGACGGGCTTGGTGTGGTAGTCGGCGCAGCCCGCTTCCAGTGCTCGTTCGCGATCGCCCGCCATGGCATGAGCGGTCAGCGCGATCACGGGGACGGCGCTCGATTCCGCTGCTTTCTTGATCTGCCGCGTCGCCTCCCAGCCGTCCAGTTCGGGCAGGTTGATGTCCATCAGGATCAGGTCGGGCTTCTCGTCCCGCGCCATCTTGACACCCAACTTGCCATCCCCCGCAACGAGGATCTCGAAGCCACGGCGCTGGAGCCGGCGCGACAGGGCATCGCGGTTCTCTTCGTTGTCCTCGACCAGTAGAATCCGGGGCATTACACACCTCCTCCGGTAGTCTCCACCGGCGTTTCTTTTGCCTTGCGGCCCGCACAATCGACGACAAGATCGCGCAGCTCGCGGAGCATTGCTTCCCGACTCAGGTCGCCCTTCTGAAGGACCTTCGCGACCTGACCGCTCAGCTTCTCGCGTTCCTGGGGGGACAGGTCCTTGGCCGTCAGCACGACAACCGGGATGGAACGCCATTCAGCATTCTTACGCAGCTCGGTGAGGAATTGGAAGCCATCCATTGCCGGCATCATCAGGTCGAGCAAGATAAGTCCGGGCCGCACCTCGGCCATGCGGCTCAGGGCTGTCAGCCCGTTTTCCGCCTCAACGATGGCCCAGCCCTGGCTGGCAAGCATCCGTCCCAGCACCTGGCGCGTGGCCTCATCGTCCTCGACGATCAGGACGGGATGGGACAGCCGTTCGGGACGATACTTCTTCAGGATGCCGCCCAGCCGTTCCCGGTCGATGGGCTTGGTCAGGAACTCCGAGGCGCCGAGCATGTAGCCCATGTTGCTGTCGTCGCCCATCGTCACCATGATGACGGGAACCTCGGCCAGTTCGGGATCGGCCTTGAGGCTGGACAGGACGGCCCAGCCATCGACGCGGGGCATCATGACGTCCAGAAGAATGACGTCCGGGTGGACCTCGCGGGCCAGGCGCAGTCCCTGTTCGCCATCGATGGCGGTCACGGGCCGAAAGCCCTCCGCCGACAGAAAACGCGCCAGCAGACCACGGGCATTCGGATCATCGTCGATCACCAGGACCGTCCCCAGGCCGCCGGCCTGAGAGGGGAGCTTCACGACGGGTGTCGCCGGCTCATCGTTGCTCGCCACTCGCGCGGGCAATCGCACCGTGAAGACGCAGCCCTTGTCCAGCGTCGTCTG
>JBBRIK010000990.1:0-3176 GCA_038221045.1 Gemmatales bacterium | reverse complement strand
TCGCCGTTCTCGAACGGGCCGACGATGTTCCACGACGTGGGCGTGAACGAGGCCGTCTTCAGCGTCAGCATGAACTCGGTGAGGTCGAGCAGATCGTCTTCGGTCAGGTAGACGACGATGTCCTCCGGCATCAGCGATTTCGGACTCTTGACCCGACTCTCGATCTCGGTCTTGTTGAGCTTCGTGTCCTTGCCGTTGGCGTCGCGCAGGAGGACGTAGGCGGGCGTCTCCTCGACGATGAGGCCGTTGAGCACCTGCCCTTTGTCATTGGTGATCTGCCAGTTGAGGAACTGATCGGCGATGGCCTTCGACGGATAGAGGATCGATTCGAGCAGGTTCTCGCGGCTGGCCTTCTTGCCGATCATCGACAGGTCCGGCCCGATCTGACCACCCTGGCCGCGAACCATGTGACACTTGGCGCACTGCATGTCGTTCTTCATGCTGGCCGTGAAGAGTTGCTTGCCGCGCTGCACGTCTCCCGTGCGCTTGAGCAGCGTCGCGATGACGGGCAGTTTCTTCGGATCGATCTTGCCCGCCGGCGGGAACGCGACCATCGCGCGGTTGCGCAAGTCCTGATAGGGGCTGTTGCGCAACAGCCGTGCAACGTCGGGCTTCAGCGCCTCGGGCAGTGACTTCGACGAATTCAGATCGAGCAGCCAGATGGTGCCGGCGCGGGTGCCGGCCAGGGCCTCGACGGCGGGGGCGCTCGAAGCGCCGCCATCGAGCAGGACGACTTTCAGCGGCTTGAGCGCGTCCTGAGCGATCTTCTGATGCTGCTTGCCGTTCAGGGCCGCGAGCTTGCCGAGCGACTGGGTGGCGGCATCGCGCAGGGCGGCCGGCTCCGACTTCGTCAAGCGCGTCAACGCGGTCACCGAATCGTCTTCCGGCAGCGCGCCGAGCGTCCGAATCGCGGTGATTCGGGTCGTCTGCGTTTCCTTGCCGTCCAGGGCGATCTTCTCGACGGCGCTGACGGCGTTGGTCTTCTCGACGGCGGCGATAAGTTCGAGTCCGGTCGAGCGGGTCTCCGCTTTCGCGAGCAATCCGTCGATTGCGGTGTCGAGTTCTTTGCTGGTGCGGAGGTCCTTCCACTTGTTCGGCAGGAACAGTCTGAGATTGGCCAACACCTGTCCGCGAACCTCGGCGGGAACGTCCGTTTGCAGCACGTCGAGCATCGCCTTGCCGGCGGACTTGTCGTCTGAGGCGGCGAGGATGTCAATAATGCGAGCGCGTGACGAGGCGGACAGCTTCGCATCGCCGAGCATTTTCCCGAGTTTCGGCATCATGCTCGGCGGCCGCAGTTCCCAGACGAGATCGGCGACCTTGTCGTTCCATTCGGGGAAGTGCTTCTCGAAGTCAGCGAGGATCTTCGTACGGCGTTCCTGATCGGTGCCGACCGCGATGCCGATGGCGTTGAGATAGAAGCGATCCTTGCCGTCATACAGTTTGGCGAGGGAAAGTATCAACTCAGTGTTCTCATCAGGCATGTCTCGAAGATAGAGCAGCCATTCGCGAAACTCCGCGGGAGTAAGCTTTTCACTCTCCTTCTCCATGCGTTGGTGGATGAATTTGAGGAAGCGTTCCGGCTCCGAATGGCGGTGGCGGGCCGCGAGGCGAACCCTCGTCAAATCGACGCGGGGATCCGAACCAACGATGGCCATGAACTCTTTTCGTGGGGGAAATGTGCGAGGAGTGGCAGGCCGCATGCTTCTCATGGTCAAGAACCGCGCCGCAAAAATCGGGTCCTTGCCCACATCGAGTTTTGCGGGAGAGATGTCAGCAATGTCCTTCGGCTTCATCTGCTGAAGCTGGGCTAGAGCCAGAGTTCGCTCCGCCAGGTTGGGCGACCGTAATGCGTCAAGACCGCTTACCTCCGGCACCTTGTAACCCTGGTGTCCCTTCGGCGTCAGGCGATAAACCCGGCCGCGCGTCCAGTCACCCATGCCGTGGCCGCCGACGCCCGGATCGTACCAGTCCGCGATGAACACGCTGCCGTCCGGAGCGACACGCACCGCGCTCGCCCGAAACCAGTTGTCCTTGCTCGTGACCAGCAGTTCCTTCTCGACGTCGTAACCCGCTCCGTTCGGCTTCAGATGGAACGCCCGAATCTCGCGCGGGCCGGCGTCGGCGTGGATCAGCGCGCCGTGATATTTCTTCGGCAGCAGCGTCCCCTCGTAGACGCAAATGCCGGTCGGTGAGCCGAAGCCGGTGCGCATGATCTTGTGGACAACACCCGGTTGCTCCTCGTGCCAGTGGCTCTGGCCGGGGCCGCGCGGATGATAGCCGTAGTTGCCGCCCGGCATCACATAGCAGATACGCGTCTGCTGATTGCCGTCATCGTCGTTGTCCGACAGGAAGATGCTGCCGAAACTATCGACGCAGCACTCGTAGTTGTTGCGGAAGTTGTGGGCGATCAGTTCGAGGTTCTTGCCGTCCATGTCGCAGCGCCAGACGGTGCCGGCCCGGCAGTCGGTGCTGTTGCTGTTCCACTTCTTGCCCTTGCCGTCGCTCGATTGCAGGTTCTTCACCCCCGTGTCGCCGACGGTGAAATAGAGCTTGCCGTCCGGGCCGATGTTGATGCCGTGAACGCCGTGATCGTGATCGAAGCCGCCGAAGCCGGTCAGCAGTTTCTTCGGTGGACCGTCCGCCTTCAGGTCGCCGTCCTTGTCCTCGAAGACGAGGATGTCCGGCGACTGGCAGACATAGACTCGCTGCCCCTTGCCGTCGGGATACGGGGCGACAGCGATGCCCAGCGGCGCGACGATCTCCTTGCCCTGGTAGAAGACGTGGGACTTGTCCGCCTTGCCGACGCCCTGCGTGTCTTCGAGGACGACGATGCGGTCGCCTTCGGGGCGAAGGATGGGCCGATTGAAGTTGATGCGGCGATAGTTGACCGCCTCGCAAATCCAGACCCGGCCCTTGTGGTCGATGTCCATCGAGGTCGGATTGACGAGCATCGGCTCGGCGGCGAACAGCGACAGTTCCAGGCCGTCCGCGACGGTGAAGGTCTCCAGCGCCTTGTCCGGCTTGACCTGAGCGGAAGCCGTCACGGGCAGCAGGCACGCAAGCGCAAGTCCACACAGCCAGCGTCTCATGGGTATCTCGTCTCCCTGATGCGAAGTTGCAAAGCGGCAGGATCGGGCAATGAGTGTCAGTATAGAAGGTTAGCCGCGACGCGG
>JBBRIK010000989.1:0-3189 GCA_038221045.1 Gemmatales bacterium | reverse complement strand
GCGGTCGCGGCTCGTCAGCGGTCGCGGCTCGTCAGCGGTCGCGGCGATTGGGTCACTTCACCTTCGCCTTGACGCAGCGGAATCCCAGGTCATCCATACGATAATCGCCCGCTTGCGGCTGGCGCGCGGCACTGCGGCACTCATCGGCCGGCGAGCGGAACCCCCCTCCGCGAACGACGAACTTCTTCGCGTCCTTCTCCTGCCAGGCGCTGCCGTCGGCGGGTGCATCCTTGTAACTGTCGTGCCAGCTATCCGCGACCCATTCCCAGACGTAGCCGTGCATTTCGTGGAGACCCCAGGGATTGGGCTTCTTCGCGCCGACGGCCGGATCGTTGCCCGGCGAGTTGGGCTTGTACCAGCAATACTCGGCGATGTCCTTCTCGTTCTCGAATGAGAAGGGCGTCGTCGTGCCGGCCCGGCAGCAGTACTCCCATTCCGCCTCGCTCGGCAGACGAACCTCCTCGTCCGCACCGATCAATTTCGCGTGCCGCATCGCCATCGTCGCCTTCTTGCAGAACTCGACGCACTCCGCATTCGACACCATCTCGACGGAGTTGCGCGGCCCTTGCCACTTCGCGGGGTTCTTGCCCATCAGGGCGGCGTACAGTTCCTGCGTCACTTCATATTTCGCCATCGCAAAGGGCCTGAGCTTGACCTCGTGGGCCGGCTTCTCGTTCGCCGCGCCGTCGGCAGTCCCCATCCGGAACGCGGCTGGGAATTTGCCCTGACCTGGTGTGATGGATACGAATTCCTTGGCAAACAGTTTCAGGGCTGGCTCCTTTTCGCGATAGGGCGGCTTCTTTTTCTCCTGGGCCGAGAGAAGCAGCAGCGGTGCGGACAGCAGACACAGAAGGATCAACGAACAGCGACGGCACATGACACAACTCCGGAGTTCAGGTCCCGCTCGGCGCGCGGGACCTACAGGGATGGAGTGTAACAATCCGGCGAGCGCTCTACCAGTCTTTGCCGCTTCGCGTTACACATGTCGCTGCGCCAGCCTCGGGGGTCGAATAACTCGTCCAGCAGGGGCGACAACCGCTTCCGCGTCCATGAGCCAGGCGAGTTTCTTCTTGCCATCGGCAAACGCGGCCGTCAGGATAAGCGCAGATCAACCTGAACCTGCTTCCAGGAGGAGCATCATGCGATTCATCTTGACGGCCTTGCTTTGCGCCGGCTGTCTGTTTCTGAGCGGCGCCCGTGCCGACACCGACGCGGGCGAGTTCTTCAACGGCAAGGATCTCTCGGGCTGGGAGGGGCTGGAGAAGTACTGGAGCGTCAAGGACGGCGCCATCGTCGGCTACACACCCGAAGACCCGAAGTTCAACACGTTCCTGTGCAGCAAGGCGAAGTACAAGGACTTCGAGTTGAGCTTCAAGGTACGTCTCAAGGACGGCATCGGGAACAGTGGCGTGCAGATCCGCAGCAAGCTGGTCAACAAGGAGAAGTTCACTGTCCACGGCCCGCAAGCCGACATCGGCAAGGGCTTCTGGGGCAGTCTCTACGGCGAGTGCTTCGGCGGCATGATGCTGGCTTCCAAGCCCGAGACGATCAAGAAGGCTGTCAAGGAAACCGACTTCAACGACTACTCCATCAAGTGCGTCGGCAAGCATGTGACCATCACGATCAACGGCGAGACGATGGTCGATGCCGATTTCGTGAAGAAGGGCCAGGAGTTGCCGGACGAGGGTATCATCGCCTTCCAACTCCACGCGGGCTACAAGTCGATGGAGGTGACGTTCAAGGACATCAAGTTCACGGACCTGAGCGCGAAGAAAGAGTGACGAGTGTCCCTCTTTCTTGCCGCTTGCGGCTTAGCGGTCTTCTGCAAAGCCGCAAGCGGCAAGAAAGCGAGACCGGCGCCCCTTCAGACTGGTTCGCCTTGACTGCGCAGGCAAGCCTTGTTAGCGTCCCCCGCCCTTGCACGCTTTTCTTGAGAGAAGCGGCGTGGCAAAGACGAGGGGATGGATAATGCGGTGTGCCTGGATGGTGGCGGTCAGTCTGAGCGTGCTTCCGGGATGCCTTCATTCCAGGACGGAGAAGTTGCCGTCCGGAGTGCTGAAGGACCTCACGCGCGCCGTCATCGAAGAGCGCCCGGAACCGGCGCCGCTCAACTCGCCCTATGACGTCCGTGGCCGTGGCGTGGCCGCAACTCCCAAGGAAGAACAGCCGGACGTTCCTGTCGGGCTAGTGAAATATGTCGAGCCGCCCCCCGTCGCCAACCCAGTGTCCCTGGAGCGCGGCAGCGTCCCAAGCAGTATCCTCCCCGATTACATGCCCCCTGTCCCTCCGCCCTCGCCGGGACCATCACCTCCAGCGCCAACGACGATTTCACCCCCTGCTCCGAAACCGCAAGATCCCCTCTCTGAAGCGCTGCGCTATTTCCGCGAGACCAGATCGGCAGAGTGGGGAACACGACTCAAGGGCCTTGAGCCGGAACGTCGGGAACTGCTCACGGCCTTGCTCCCTCTGGTCGCGGGACTGGCCGATCAGCCCGAGAAAGGCGTCCGCCTCGTCGATTACACTCCGATGCTGGCTCGCCTCGAAGACGTGATTCAGGCTATTCGGGCGCGGTCGGCCCTGTCGCTGGACAAGGTCTGTTTCTGCCGGGGCATCGAGCGATTCGGCGTCTTCGACCCTTTGCCGGCCGATCATGTCTTTCAGGTAGGAGGCGAGGGCCAGCCTGGGGAACTCGTTCAACTTTATGCGGAATTGAAGAACTTCGTTTGCCGGCGGAGCGAGGCGGCTTATGAGACGTCCCTGGGATGCACGCTGGTCCTTCGCGACGGCAAGAACCGCGTCGTCTGGCGGCAGGACCGCCCGGCCCAGGTCGAGCGCAGCCGCAGCCCGCGCCGCGACTGTTTCCTCGGCTGTCACTTCTACGTTCCACCCCGGTTGCCGGTCGGCGATTATTACCTGACGGTCCAGGTGAGCGATCTGACGGGATTCAATGCGGATGAGGCACCGCCCAATCGAACGGCGAGCCGCTCGCTCGATTTTCACGTCGGTGGCCAGGGAGGCCGCTGAGCCGCTTGCGGCTTCGCAACGAGCCAACACGAGCCGCGACCGCGAGGAGCGGTTGGCAGAAGCCGCTCCCACGCGGTCGCGGCGCGTGTTTGCTCGTTGCGAATCCGCAAGCGGCACAGCGGCCACCCAGGCCACCGACGTGAAAAAAGAGCGAGCGGCTCCCCC
>JBBRIK010000988.1:0-3189 GCA_038221045.1 Gemmatales bacterium | reverse complement strand
GCTCCGGATGAGGCAAGCGACTCCTGATTGTGGATCAGGGCCGCCGCCAGCAGCACCATCTTCACGAACGGGCTATCGCTCCGTTGAAATGTCAGCCGCACCGCATCATCTTCTCGACTCGTGACGGCCAACTCCTCGTGAGTGCCATCGCGATAGGAAATCAGCCCCTCGCGAGGGTCGGAATGGAGCAGGGCGAGCGGCCGGCTGACGGCATCGTACAGCCGTTGTCCGCGAACCTGACCGACGAGATGGCCGTCGGCATCGCGGACCAGCCAGGCGGGCCAGGGGCCAAGACGATGGTGAAGGGTCATCAGGAGAGGTTCGTCCTCGCTCTCGTGGATGGCGAGAACGGAACGCTGCCACCAGCGGAGCCAGGCCAGCGGCCCCTCGGCAAGCCGCCGGACGAAGCCAAGCGGCGTCGAGGAGCGCGGTTCGACGATCCAGAGGCGCTGATCGCCACGGCTTCGCCAGGGCAGCAACAGAAGGGAAGACTGTTCGAGCATGGAGGAATCTTAGGACTCCCGGTTCTCATCTACCCTACATCTTCTGAAGCTCCTGACCGCAGCAGTGGAAGTGGACGTCGCCCTTGCATCCGCAGTCGGCGGTGACTTGCACTTCCATGCCGCACTTCTGACAGCGGAAGCGATCCCCTGCTTTCGGGGTTCCCACGCCGGGATCAATCGTCCCGGTAGCCCCAGGGTTCGCCTTTTTCATCGTGTCGGTCATCTCGCTCATGGCTTCTCCCTTCGTGAATCGAACGTGGTAGATCTTCAGAAGAAACCATGCAAACGAAGCGCCGGGGCGGGCTGGCCGCGCTCCGCTGACTTTATGATGATAATTTACACGGGTGGCCTTGCGCCAAACGAACAGCCCGGCCAGGGAGTGAGTTCGCGATGACGCATTTCGCCGATCGGCTCTGTGAAGCGATTCGCCAGAAGGGCAACCCCCTGTGCGTCGGCCTCGATCCGCGCTGGGAGTCGCTGCCCGACGAGATTCGCAATCGTTACAACAGCGATTCGATTGCGTCGATTGCCGGCGCGTTTGAAGAATTCTGTCTGCGCGTTCTCGACGTCGTTGCCCCTTTGGCGGCAATCGTCAAGCCGCAGAGCGCGTTCTTCGAGATGTGCGGTCCGGCGGGGATGGCGGCCTTGATGAAGATCGTCGGCCGGGCGCGGGAAAGGGGTCTGCTCGTCCTTCTCGACAGCAAACGTGGCGACATCGCCTCGACGGCGTCCGCCTATGCGGAGGCGGCGATTGGCCGGGTCGCCTTTGGCAAGCAGCATTTCGCCGTCTGGGACGCCGACGCCGTGACGGTCAATCCCTACCTGGGACGCGACGCCATCGAGCCATTCTTGCAAACGGCTCGCCAGCACAGTACCGGCGTTTTTGTGCTGGTGAGGACGAGCAATCCGGGAGCGGGACTGTTTCAGGACCTCGAAGCGCGACGCGCCGGCAGCGATGCGCCGGCCCGCCCGTTGTTCGAGCATGTCGCCGAGGCGGTCCGCGCCTGGAGCCGGGAGAACCTAGGAGTGTGTGGCTACGGCGACGTCGGGGCAGTAGTCGGCGCGACCTATCCGGCCGAGTTGACTCTTCTACGGCAGAAGTTGCCCGAGGTGGTGTTCCTGGTACCCGGTTTCGGAGCGCAGGGGGGCAGCGCGGCCGACGTTCTGCCCGCTCTGCGGGACGATGGCCTGGGCGCGATCATCAACAGTTCGCGCGGTATCCTCTTCCCGTGTCCGCCCGCAACGCCGGACTGGGAACAGCGCGTCGAACAGGCGACGCGCGACGCGATCGCGGCCCTCACTCGGCCTGACAGGGCAGCGGTTGGAGTCGCCTTCCGGAGTTCGTGAGGAGATGATCACCAGAATTGTTCTCCTCCGATCGCAGCGTCAGGGGATGCCCAGGATGCCGCAACTCTGTTCGTAGCACTCTTCCAGTTCCAGGGGTACGGCGAGGTTATCGGCGAGCCAAAGGGGAAGTGTCAGCAGCGGTTGGTCGAGGCTCAGGGACTGCGTCCACGTCTCCAGCAGCCAATCGCTCTCGTGTTTCTTCAGGCGACACGCGGCAGCATAGAGCGGCGCATCGGGACTCAGGGTTGGATCGGAATGCCCGATCAGCTCGAGCAATTCCCCATACAGGTTCTGAGCGCGTGTCGTCACCAGATCGACGATGACGACCGAGACGTGCTCCCGAAGTAACCCCGCGCATTTTGAGACAAAGGCACGGCGATGCTCTGTACGGTCCTTGTTCGCTGGGCTGACGATCTCGACAGCGGCCACAAGACGACAATGGCGTTTCTCGTCGTAAACTCGGACTTCGTAGACGTCCTGGGCCGGCAAATCGGTGACGACAGCCAGGGTCGGCCTCGGCGGCGTCCAGACTGCTGTCGCGATGCCGCCGTTGCCGTTCAAATCGCCGGCCTGCAAAACAGCTTCGCTCTCATTCTCGAACGTTGCCACGTCGATCGCGGCACTCGCCCCCGAATGGACCCTTGGCTCGGCAAAATAGCGAGGAGGCAGCTTCCGGCGCAGGCCGGCGACGATCATCACGGGCCAGGTCGCGTGAAAGCCTTCCCAGTGGCGCAGGTCGTCCAGGGGCGGGCGGAAATGGTCGCGCAGCGGCATTCGTTGATTCTCCTCATCCCTCATCCTATTGGTTGAACCTGCTGCAGTTCGGCCCCAACCGGTCACGCTGTTTTCGATTGCGGTTCGCGGTCTCCCGCTCAGATCGCAACTGCTCTCCTATCGCAGCAATTCCTTGACCGCGCAGAACAGGCCCACCGAGCTTCGAGGAGACGGTGAACCGAGAGGAATCGTCATGCCGCCTTCAGGTCGGACGTTTCGTTCGACGCTTCTTCCCACTCCCGTTCTCTTCACGCGGGCGATTGGCTGACTCGACTTGATCCCAGAATTCGTCGTGACCAATCCCGCCTCCTTCATCAATCCGACGATCCGCCGCATCGAGGATGGCGCGCAGTTTCGGTGAATGAGCCAGGAGCAATCGCTCCAACTCGTCGTCATCGCTCACCCCGAGCAGCACGGCCACCGCTTTGCCATTCCGTGTGACGACTACCGGACCGGTGGCAGTCGCCTTCAGATATGCGCTGAGCCGGGCTTTGACCTCGGCCACGGAAGCAATCTTCATGACTCGACCTCACCATGACCAAAACGGCCCCGAAACCGGCACGCT
>JBBRIK010000987.1:0-3190 GCA_038221045.1 Gemmatales bacterium | reverse complement strand
CGACAGGATCGTCAGATAGGGCGGTCACACTCTACCTGGATGAAAACAGTGGATCCTGAACTGCACCTGGCTGCCTTCGTGGCCGCCTTCATCGTTGCGAGGAAACGGGATCGCTGGCGGGACTTGCTCACCCGCCGCGGTCGAAACACGTACCGCAATTCGTCCAAGCTCATGGAGGCACTCGACGAGAGGTACTGTGGGCGGGTGGATGGCGAGTGGCTGCTGGACCCCTTGAAACAGGGAGTCTTCTACAACTTCCACGGCGAACCAGAGGTCAAGTCGGTCGCGGAGGCTGCCGCTGCGGGGAACAATCGCGATGCGATCTTCTCGCTGGAGCCAGGGCTGTTGGCCATCCATTTCTCGCACGAGGGATGGTCCTGGCTGTGTCGCCGGTAACTGCGCCGAACCTTCGGCTCCAGCACAGCCGCTTTACGATTGACGATCCCTCTCTCCACCGAATGCTTGCTCGCGACACTCCTGGCGCTGGAGGACTGGTATGAGCGATCGGGAGAATCGGCAAGAAGATGCGTCCGGCGAGGCGCCGACCAGACCCATCGTGTCTCCACCGGCACCCGTGTCGGATCGCCCCAGCGGCGACGCCCCGCCCCTCTCGCAGCCACAGCGCGAAGCCACGGGAGAATACCAGTCGGGAGGAACATCCCCAACACATCCCTCCCTGGATTCCGGCCGGGAGGATTGGCCGGACATTCCCGGCTTCGAGGTCCGCGGCGGGATGGGCGTCGTCCCAGGGCAAATCGGCATCGGAGCTTACCTCCGCCGAGAGAGTGGAGCGCGAGCGCTATATTACCCTGGGCATCGATTGTCTGCTCCAGACGAAGGCGGCGGGCTACAACAATGCCTTCACCCTCGAGGTGGAACCCGATCTTGACGCATTACGTCATGACAAGCGGTTTCAGGATCTGCTGGCGTCCTTCCCCGCCCTGTCGCCGCGAAGAAACCATGAAAGGCGTGGACGCCAGTTGAGTCGGCGAGTTCGCGAATCAGTTTCGTCCGTCATGGTATTGTGCTGGAAGTAATCGACTGTCCAGGAGGAACGGCCATGCCTGACAACATCGAGGCGTTGGGAATTGACCGGCGCAGCGTCTGTGAGCAGTTGGATTTGATCGATCCCGAAAAGGGGAGGGGTCAGACAACGTTGTTGTAAGGTAAATCCCCGAGACGACTTACGGCTTCGACACAAACATCCAGGTCTGACCCCTTTTCTTGTCTCGCAGCGGCGCCGCCTTGCCGTCTGGCCCCAGCGGTCCCCGACTTGGAATCGGTTCCCAACACCGTTTCTTGGCCGATGTTCGCTACTCCATGGGCCAGATGTTCTGGGTTCGCAACTGGGCAAGCGGGTGAATTTTCATCTGGCCTCGATTGCATTTGGCGTGTTTATCGTGCTGCTTCTGGCCTTCCTCACACGCGGTCTCGAACGTGGCGTCGGCCTGGCCGAGCAGGGTCGTCTCCAGGAACTGCCACTTGCCCTCCCCTTCCCATTTCTCCCAGCCGACGAAGGCGTGTCCGGGCATGAACACCAAGGCGGGGTTGAGCGAGGCCCCTTCCAGCAGACTGGCCATCAGGACCGCGCCGTCGATGCAGTTGGCGCTCTTCAGCGCCAACGATTCGCGGGGCAGCCGCGTTCGCTGAGTGACCTGGCTCACCGCCGCGCCGTAATCGGTCACCGAGTTGACGTAGGTGATGCCGGCCTCGCGGAGTGATTGAAAGAGCGCCTTGACCTGATGCTCCACTGATGACGGGTCGCCCTGGTAACCCCAGATCATGCCGCTTCCCGAGAGGTCGGCCGCCCGGCGGATGCGTTCCTGCACCGCCTCGGCGTAAGGCGTCACCCAGGCGCCGTAGTAGCGCCGCAGATCGACCCACTGGCCCGTGTCGGAGCGGACGGCGTTGAAGCTCGACGTGCGGGCCAGGCAGACGATCGGGTACGTATTGTGGCATTCGCACACGGTCGGGGTCGGGGGCTTGTCCTCCTTCTTGTCGCCGAGGATATCGACCTTGACGTGCAGGGTCGCCCACTGGACCTCGGTGACCGTCCGCGCGCGCTGAGGCAGAAGCGTCGGCGACAAGGTGAAGGACTCTTGCTCGAGCCTCCCGATCTCCTGCGTTCGCACGGCGCGCGCCGAGAGCCCCTCCAGAAATGCCGTGACGCGGACGCGCCTGGCCTCCTGCGACTCGTTCTTGACCGTGACCGAGAAGAGCGGGTCCGTGAGCGGGTCGAGCAGGTGGTAGATGCCGGTGGGCAGCGGCTGCATGTGGACCGTCGTTTCCACGAGCAGGTTGGTTGTCTTGGGTCCGAGCAAACGCCCGCGCTGGGCCGGTGCAGCGGCCTCTTGCGCGGGGGCCGGCGGAAGTGTTGAAGTTTCCTTTTCCAGGTCGGCCTCCGCCTGGACGAGGTCGTTGAACTTCGGGTGGGCCGAGGGAGCCGCCTGGGAGTAGACCGCCATGCGCAGGCTCCGTACGAGGCAGTGCTGACGCTGGAGCGCTTCCTGGGGAGAGGTGGTGTCGGGGTCGCTCATGGTCAGCCTTTCGTATCTGTTGGGGTTGGTCGGGGAAGGACGGCGAAACCTCGCACGATCAGCGCGGCAGCCGATCGAGGGCTTGGTCAAACTCCATAATCCAGGGCTGCTGATCGTCTGTTAGGTGGCCCTTCTCCTGGAGGCGGAGGAGGGTGGTTCGTCCCAGGTCGAGCACGCGCCGGGCCTCGGCCTGCCTGTCCTGGGTATCGCGGTCGAGGTGGAGGAAGAGTCCCCAACAGGAGAGGACGAGGTCGATTTGCCGCTCGGGGCTGTCGGGGTTGAGGCGAGCAACTCGCTCGCTGTAGGCGAACACTTCCTCGTCCGTGGCTGCCCGCCACAGACGGATGGTTCCGTCCAAGCTGCCGGAGGCGAGGGTCTTGCCGTCGGGGCTGAAGGCCACGAAGTAGACAGAGGTGGTGTGCCCCTTGAGGGTGGCTATCTCCTTGCTGGAG
The DNA here is from genome assembly GCA_038221045.1 of Gemmatales bacterium. GTDB lineage: Bacteria > Planctomycetota > Planctomycetia > Gemmatales > Gemmataceae > JBBRIK01. The sequence continues at coordinate 201 of JBBRIK010000987.1, read as the reverse complement.
TTCACATCCCACAGTTTCACCGCTCCGTCCATGCCGCCAGAGGCGAGGGTCTTGCCGTCGCGGCTGAAGGCCACGGCCCGGATAGGGCCGGTGTGCCCCTTGAGGGTGGCTCTCTCCTTGGCCGAGGCCACATCCCACAGTTTCACCGTTCCGTCCAAGCTGCCGGAGGCGAGGGTCTTGCCGTCGGGGCTGAAGGCCACG
>JBBRIK010000986.1:0-3191 GCA_038221045.1 Gemmatales bacterium | reverse complement strand
CCGTCCGGGAAATTGCCGAGGAAGGTGACGTCCCGGCTCTCGACCTGAAACCGCGACGGCCCCGACGCCCGCAGGGTATCCAGCAACTTCTGGTGTTTGCCCGCCTCCGCTTCGAGGAGCAGGACGCGTCGCCGGCCGCGGGCGATGACATGGGTGGCGGCCCGGTTGTTCTGCGGCCGATCGCCGGGCAGTTTCTCGGGCTGGAACTCGGCCTCATAGGTGTAGGACTCGTCCTCCTTGCTCGGCGGCACGCGGAATGAGAACGGGTTGAGTCCGAGGTCGAGCCGGACGCGCGCCGGCTCGGCGACGAGCCGCTCTCCCTTCTCGCTGATCTGTTTGACGACCAGCCGGCCAAAGACCGCGTTTGGATTGTAACTGCGAACCCAGACCTTGAGCGGCAACGGAGCGCCGCGCTCGACCTGAACCGGCGCCTCAACACGCTCGACGAGGACCTCGTTCTCCTGACGTTTCCCGGCCCCCAGAGGCACCACGTCAATCTCGACGCCGGCGGCCTTGGCGACGCCGGCAAGGCGGGCGGCGCTGCCTCGATTCTCGTTGCCGTCGGAGAGCAGGACAATGCGCCGGGCGCTGTTGGGTGGAAAAGAGGCGAGGGCGAGTTGCAGAGCGGCGGCGACGTCGGTGGCGTTCCCATCGACCTCGCTGGTGATTTCCTGGAGGTTGAAACGAGGCGCGTCGCCGGGCAGCAGTTCGAGGCGCGGCTTGCGGCCAAAGACGATGAGGCCGACCTGATCGCGTTCGCGCCCCCTGGGACGAAAGCGGACGGAATCGTTCATGAACTTGCGGACGCGCTGCCAGCGTCTATCGGTGACGCCGTCTCCGTCCAGGTCCTCGGGGACGCTGAACGAGCGATCGAGGACGAACAGGACGGTCGTGTGATCGTGCGGCATCCCCAGGTGCGGCTCCGCCAGGGCGAGGACAACGCAGGTGACGGCCAGGCAACGGGCCGCGAAGGCAAGTCGTCGCCGGGCGAGTCCCGGTTCCAGGCTGCGGCGGCCGATGCCGAGTCCGCGCCAACTGACGATCGTCAGCGGCACCAGTGCCAGGAGCAGGATCAGCCAGCTCAGGTCGAGGTCGAGAGTGCCAAGGAGAGCGAAACTGCGACTGAGGACGTGTCCGGTCGCCCGAGAGTAGCCGCCCACACCAACCAGGAGGAGGGCGGCTTCGCACCAGGCGAGACGCGGCTCCCAGGCGGAGGTGAAGATCAGCACGAGCATCAGGATGGCGAACAGGCCCAGGGAGGTGTAGACGATCCAGCGTCCCACCGGCTCGCTGAGGAAAAGCCCGCCCGCCCCCATGAGAGCCAGCGCCGCGCAGACAACGACAAGCGACCGCGACCGCCGCCAAGTGGCCATCGCGCCGAACAGAAGGGCAGCAACGAGCAGGGCGACGGCAAACCAGCGATCGGTGATGTCGTTCATGAACCGCCTTCACTTCCGCTGCCTCGGTCCCCTTCTTGCCGCTTGCGGCCTGGCGAGAATGACGACAAACGCTCAGAATCGAATGCGCTGCACGCGATGGTTCTCGGTATCGACGACATGGACGCGGCCCTTGCTGTCGATGGCCAGCGCCCAGGGATTGTGCAGCCGTCCCGGCTCGCGTCCCGGTCCGCCCCAGCAGCCAAGCGACTTCCCGTCCTTCGTGAACTTCTGCACGCGATGGTTATCGTACTCGACGACGTACAGTTCTCCCGTCTTCGCGAAGGCCAGATCGTAGGGATAGGAGAGTTGTCCCGGTTCGGCACCCGGCTCGCCGAAGCAACGGACATGGTCGCCATCGCGCGTGAAGACCTGAATGCGATGGTTGCATGCATCGGCGACATAGAGCAGTCCATCGGGGCCGAGGGCAAGCGCGCGGATGCGAGCGAACTGGCCGGGCGCGGGACCGGCACTGCCCCAGCGCGCGAGCAGCTTGCCGTCGGGGTCGAGCTTCGTGATACGCTGCAACTCGCCGAACTCCGCGATGTAATAGTTGCCCTTCTCATCCTGGATCGCGTCGCTGGTATAGCCAAGGTCGAGTTGCTGGCCGAGGACGCGCAGTTCCTTGCCCTCCGGCGAATAGACGCGGACGCAGTTATAGTGCGAATCGCAGACGAGCAGATTGCCGTCGTTGTCGATGCCCAGTCCACTGGGCCGGCCGGCCCGAAAGTCAGGCGTCTTCCAGCAGCGGTCGAGGAAGGTGCCGTCGCGGTCGAAGACCTGAATGCGCGCAGTGAAATCGACGACATAGAGGCGATCGTCCTTGTCGATGGCAATGGCCCGCGGGCGCACGAGGTCGCCGGGCTGCACGCCGCGCCGGCCCCAGACGAGTTCCGGCTCCTCGCGCGCGCCGCTGCCGCAGGCCATTGCCATAAACGGCAGGAGCACTGAGAGGACGCGCAGTAAGATACGCGATAACCGGACCATCAACAGACTCCTGTGCCTTATCTGAGTCTCAGGCTACCACTTCCGCGACCGTTGTACTAGAGGGTGCAGATGATACGGCTTTCCCGTACCATAAGGCATCTCTTCTTCTGCACATTTGCGAGGATAGATTGAGAGAGACAGCCTCTCAGCTGTTCGTCCCCTGCCACCCGAGACACCTTCACCCAGATCCCATCCCGACCGCTACAATGAACAGGACTCGATTCCTGACTTCTTCTTTTTGTTGCCGCTCGCGTCGGCGCTGTTGTTGCGCTGGGGGGCTTTCATGTCCGACATCACCGGTCTGCTCAAGCGCTGCTGGACTGATGAGGCAGCGCGAAAAGAACTCTGGGAACTGGTATATGGTCGTCTGCATCTGATCGCCGAGGCTCGCGTTCACGAATGGCCGAACCTGACGCTGCAAGCCACTGAACTGGTCAACGAGGCCTATATCAAGATCTTCGACGGGCAACCGGTCGCATGGGAGCATCGCGCGCGGTTCTTCATCTTCGTGTCGCGCGTGATGAAGAATTTCCTCCATGATTATCACCGCCGCAAGACAGCACAGAAACGCAATCGCGGCCAGGCTGCTGCATCCCTCCTGGACATCGATCCGATCGCGGCGGACCCGTCCGGCGAAACGCTGCTCATCCTCGACCTGCTTGACGAACTGGCGGCTTCTCACCCCCTGCTTGCTCTGATCAGCGAACTCCATTACTGTGGAGGGCGGGACTTTGCGGAAATCGCCGACATTCTGCGCGAAACCGGTGA
>JBBRIK010000985.1:0-3193 GCA_038221045.1 Gemmatales bacterium | reverse complement strand
GCGGACGAGGGCGGCTTCCTCGCTGAGCGTTAATTCGCCCAGCAGCACGCGCGTTCGCAGGAAGACGAAGTAGGTGTCCAGCGTGTCACACAGACAGTAGTCGTTGATCTCTTGCAGCCGGCCTTCCTGATACATGGAGTGGACCTGATCGCCGGCGACCTCCATCTTGCCCGGCTTGCCCAGCAGTTTGGCGAGCAGATTCAGACCGCCCGCGAGGCGACAGGCACCGTAGTTGGAGAGCCAGTCGAACAGGTCGATATGGTTGCCGTTGTAGCGGTTGCGGCTGTTGTAGAAGTGATCGCGAACGGAGAAGCCCCAGCGAAAAGCGGCGAGTTCGAGCAGCGGCAGGTCGAAGCCGCGCCCGTTGAAGGTTACCAGCTTCGCCTTGTAGCGGCCGACGCCGATCCAGAACTTGCGGACAATCTCGCGCGGCCGAAAGTCCGGCGCGTCCAGACACGCCACCGCTTGCAGGCTGAAGTCGGCGGCGACACGAACAACGCTGATGGCGACGGGTATCTGAAAGGTCACGGGCAAGAAGTCCGAACCGGTCAGCGAGGCTTCGCGGGCTTCCGCCTGGGCGCGGGCAACGGCCTGCTCCGGCGTCAGAGACTCGCCTGGATACTTGACCTGCGCCAGAAGCTGGCCGTCGGGAACGCTCTCGGTATCGACGATGAGGAACGCCGTGGCCGGGACGCCGGATTCCGCACGGCCCAGTTGACGGCGAGCGATGATGTCGGCGCTGATGCTGTTGACCATGACGGGCTTTTCCAGCGAGAAGGGCTGTTCCGTACCCGTCAAGCATCGCCGACATGGTCCGGACCGTCAAGGAAACTGAAGCAGTTCCCTGAACAGCCCCCGCAATGAGAGGTTGACTTTGCTGGTCGTGCCGGCTGCGCCGGGCATTCATAGAACGATGACAGATTCTCGTTCCCACGCTCTGCGTGGGAACGTGTTCTTCGACGCTCTGCGTCGTCTTCCGAACGGACGCGACACAGCGTCTTCCGAATTGACGCGACGCAGTGCGTCTAAGAGCCGTTCCCACGCAGAGCGTGGGAACGAGGAACGATGCTCCGACACGATGGGACACGATGCGATGCAGGAACAGCCTTCGACTGCCAGAACATCTCGCTCGGCGATGCTCATCGTCTTTCTGGTCGTGTTCATCGACTTGCTCGGTTTCGGCATCGTCCTGCCTCTGTTGCCGCTCTACGCGACCGAACTGCTCGAACCTCTGTTTCCTGGGACGGAGGCGTCCGATCGGCTGCTGCGGGGTGGCATCCTCGGCGGGCTCATGTCCCTGTTCTCACTCATGCAGTTCGTGTTCGCGCCGATCTGGGGCCGCCTCTCGGACCGGATCGGCCGGCGTCCCATACTCATGCTCGGCCTACTCGGCTCAGTCGTCTTTTACACCCTTTTCGGCATTGCCGCCGAGTTGATCGTGGCTTCTCCCGGCCTGGCCCTGACACTGATGTTCCTCTCGCGAATCGGAGCCGGCGTGGCGGGCGCGACTATCGCGACAGCCCAGGCCGTCATCGCCGACACGACGACGCCGGACAAGCGAGCTCACGGCATGGCCCTGATCGGTATCGCCTTCGGCATTGGCTTCACCTTCGGGCCGCTGATCGGGTTCGCATCGCTATTCATCCCCTTCCCAGGAGCGCCGGGGTTCGCCGCCGCCGTATTGTCGCTGGTTGCCCTGGTGCTTGCCTTTCGGCTCCTGCCCGAGACGTGCAAGCCGGGCAGCTTGCCGCCACGCCGCTGGCTCGACATGGGCGGATTGCGTCGCGCCTTGCGGACGCCGGCAGTCGGTTCCCTCATCCTGATTTTCTTCCTGGCGACGTTCGCCTTCGGCGGACTGGAATCGACGCTGGCCCTCGTCAATCAACTACTGCTGACCGGCGAGGTGGAGCGCGACAGAATGATGACTCGGGCGGCCCTGAAGACCTCGGACATCGAGCAGAAGAACTTCCTTATCTTCGCCTACATCGGCGTCGTGCTGATGATCGTGCAGGGAGGCATTTATCGGCGTATGGTGCAAAAGGTTGGCGAGATCCGCTTCATGCGCCTGGGGATAATCCTCATGGCGTTCGGTTTGCTGGGAGGCGTCCTCGTGTTGCTCACCCGGGAGCAGTTCTCCTCGGCGACGGCGTTGGTGCTGTCCGCGCTCGGAGTGTTCACGGTGGCGGTGATGGGCTTTGCCTTTCTGACGCCTTCGGTGCAGTCGTTGATCTCGCGCCGCAGCGATCCAACGCAGCAGGGCGAAGTCCTTGGCGTGAACCAGTCCGCTTCCGCCCTCGCCCGCATCCTTGGGCCGTTCCTGTCGATCACCCTGTTCTTCGCCACGCCGACGCACATCCTGCCCTACATCCTCGGAGCGGTGCTTCTTGTCCTCGTCTTTTTCCTCAGTCTTCGGATACCGCTGGATTCCAGCGGCTCGGGCGAAAGGATGCCCCGTCATGCTGAACCGCAAGCGGATTCCCCTGCCATCCCTTGAGCCGCGCCGCATTTGCATCATCAAGCCCAGCGCGCTCGGCGACATCGTCCATGCTCTGCCGGTCCTCACGGGCCTGCGCCGCCGGTTTCCCAAGGCCACTATCACCTGGGTCGTCAATTGCTCCTACGAACCGCTGCTGAAGAACCATCCCGACCTGACCGACACGCTGCCTTTCGACCGGAGCGCCATGCGGCGCGGTCTGTGGACGAGCCTGGAAACCTATCGCCGCTTTCTCAGTGATTTGCGCGGCCGGCGGTTCGATCTCGTCCTCGATTTGCAAGGGCTATTCCGCAGCGGCTTCATGGCCTGGGCCACCGGTGCGGCACGGCGTCTCGGACTGCGTAGCGCCCGGGAAGGAGCGAGTTGGTTCTACACGGAAGGTGTCGAGGATCCCGAACGCGCACAGGGGCACGCCGTCGATCGTTACTGGAGCGCGGCGGCCGCCCTCGGAGCGAGCGAGGCCCATCGCGTCTTCCGTCTGCCGGCGTTCGAGCCGGAACAGGAGTGGGCGACTCAGACGCTCGCCTCGATTCCGCGTCCCTGGATCATGGCCGCTGTCGGCTCACGCTGGCAAACGAAGCGCTGGCCGCCCACCCACTTCGCCGAGTTGCTCAGACGAAGTCAGGAGCGGTTCGGCGGCACGGCTGTGTTCGTCGGTGGACCCGAGGACACGCCGGCCTCTGAGGAAGCGATTGGTCC
>JBBRIK010000984.1:0-3193 GCA_038221045.1 Gemmatales bacterium | reverse complement strand
GGGCTGGAAGAAGGCTCGTCAGCCCCCTTCAGGGGGCTTTGGCACATAGCCCGGTCCTTCAGGGCCGGGCGACCCCACCGAACGCCCCCAGGGGCCCAGCGCTCCGCCAGACGACTCTGACGCCAGTGCAGCCGGGGGGTGTACGAGGTGAGTCACTTCACCGGAGTGATCCGCGTGGTTGTGATCCATGAGTTGCCGCAGCAGGAACACAACGCCTTACTGCACCTGTTCAGCGCCCAGTCGAACCAATTGCAGTACGGGGCAACGCACTATCGTGTGCGGTCGGAAGAAACAAGTACGCTGCTGCTGCAACTCTTTCAAAGATATCGCCTGGAGGCCACACTCATGCCGGAACGGTTGTCCGTGAAGGACCGTGTCGAAGGCCTCTCCGTGGACGAACTGCTGGCTGCTCTGACCCCGGAAATACGAGCCGCGCTGGCCCAACGGCTAAGGGACGAGAGTTCGCTCCCGAAGTCGGCTGCAAAGGGGTCAGAGCAAGGCGAAGGCAAATAAGCCGAGCCAAGGCCACTCTCTGAAAAGGGGACAGCGGGATACGGGAAGGGGTGCTTGCGTCCTCGGCGGATTGTGATAAGGTCAGGAGAGCTTTCGGGTTCCAGGTCCAGCCTGTTGCCCTGCAACACGAGCGATGTTGCGTCGCTCTGGCGTTATGCTGGTCATTCGTCACAGGAGGGATGTTTCAGACTCGCTGATCAGCGGGGAGAATGTTCCAGGGACCGAAAGCGTAATACTTCATCGTGGACTCCAGGCAAATCCTCACGGTAGAATCCAACTACTTCGCAAAACCGGAGTCTACGTCATGTCACCGGATACTGTCAAACCGCAATCGGCCCAAGACCGAGACGCTCTGCCCACAGGACCCATCGCGGGCCGCACCGGGCAACTCGTGCGTGAGTTGCCCCTGCCTGCGAACCTGAGGAGCGAAATCGAAGCCCTCCACAAACGACGCGGCCACCGGCGCGAGTGGGTCGCCGACGAACTCAAGCTCCAGTACCACTACGGTGGGAAAACCGTGGCCGTGATCCAGACGGACCGCGGTCTCATGGTGCTTGCGGTGGGAGACAGCCTGGAGAGCCCGGAAATCGCCGGCCTGCGAGAGTCCCTCACTCCCGAGGAGAATGAGCGGACCATCCTGGATTCGTTTCCGCGCTGGGGTGATGACACCAGCCGCCTCTAAATCCGAGTGCCGATGAAGTGGAAGATCCCCCTGGTCCCGCACCGCGTCGGGAACATCGTCTGTCCTCGCCCGCAGATCATTATCCGCGTGGTATCGCGCTATGGGTTGAGGCCCATCCGCTCCAAAGACAGTTCGGCTCCCCCTGTCACCAGTGCCGGTCATTCTCGTATCCTGCGACTGCCCCTGGCTGGCCGAATTCGCATGCTTGCATTGCGCCACGGGCCGCGTATAGTGTAGGCGTGGCCGGATGCTGGATACTCCCTTCCCTCCCGGCCTTCGCCCTGTTCGGACGTGCCGGAACACGTCCCGTCTCCCACAAAGCGAGGCAGGAAGCCCTGGGCTTTCAGCCGGGAAGGACCTCGAGATCCCATGACCTCCCTGAACGTGCGACGAATCGTTCTCGGCGAAGCCGGCGCGGCCGAACAGCTCGCTCGCCTTCGGGCCGAACTCAGCGCCCAGGGCAACGTCGTCTCCGAAAAGAGCCGGGAACTCACCCTCCGCGTCTTCGGACAGCCGCTCTCGCCGCAACAGGTCGTCGAACGTGTCTGTGAAGACGTCCGCACCCGCGGCCTCGATGCCCTTTTCGACTACACCGAACACTTCGATCGCGTCCGCCTCACGCCCGATACGCTCCGCGTCAGCGAATCCGAGATTCATCTCGCTCACGCCGCCGCCGACCTGCGCTTCCTCGAAACCGTTCGCCGCGTCCGGAAGAGCGTGCTGTCATTCCAGCTCGGTCTCGTGCATCGCGATGCCGAGTTGAACGTCCCCGGCAGCCATCGTCTGCGGCTGCGATATCGTCCCCTGAATCGCGTCGGCATCATGATTCCCGGCGGAGCGGCCGCCTATCCCTCGACATTGCTGATGACGGTCTGTCCGGCCCAGGCGGCCGGCGTCAAGGAAATCGTCGTCGTCATGCCACCGACGGCCAACGGCGCTTACAACCGCGACCTGCTGGCCGTCTGCCGCGAACTCGGCGTCACCGAGGTCTATCGCGTCGGCGGCGCGCAGGCGGTCGCCGCCCTCGCTCATGGTGTCACGGGCCTGCCCGCCGTCGATATGATCGTCGGCCCCGGCAACCTCTTCGTCGCGCTGGCCAAACAGCACGTCTTCGGCCAGGTGGCCATCGACTGCATCGCCGGCCCCAGCGAAATCATCGTCATCGCCGACGAGACCGCGCTGCCCGCGTATGTCGCCGCCGACCTCATCGCCCAGGCCGAGCACGCTCCCGGCTCCAGCATCCTCATCACGACCCATGCTCCGTTGATCGACGAGGTCGCCCAGGCCCTCGACGATCAACTGATGGCCCTGCCGCGCGGCGGACTGGCCCGCGAGAGCCTGCAAGCCTTCGGCGCACTCGTCCTCGCCCGCAGCGAAAACGAGATCGTCAACGTCGTCAACCAACTGGCGCCCGAGCATCTGCACATCGCGACGGGCGATCCCAATGCTCTCGCGGATCGCATCGATAACGTCGGGGCGATCTTCCTCGGCCACTACTCGCCGGTCGCCGTCGGCGATTACCTCGCCGGGCCGTCGCACGTCCTGCCGACGTCCGGCACGGCACGCTTCATGAGCGGGCTGTCGGCTAACGACTTCCTGCGCCGCTCCAGCGTCATCGCCTACACGCCTCAGGGGCTGATGCGCGTTGCGGCCGACGTCCGCCTGCTCGCTCACAAGGAAGGTCTGACGGCCCATGCCGCCAGCGTTGACATCCGGCTGTCGGACAACCATTTCGCCAGGGAGAAGCCGAGGGGCGCTCCCGATCACTCTTCTCGCTCCTGAACCTATGATTCCCCCTGTCCGCGAATCCGTCCGGGCCATGGCCGGCTACACGCCGGGTGAGCAGCCGCGCGACGATGGCATCATCAAACTCAACACCAACGAAAATCCGTATCCGCCCTCGCCGCGCGTCTTTGAGGCGATCCGCGAGACGCTCACCGGCGACCGCCTGCGGAAGTATCCCGATCCCATCGGCACGCGGTTTCGCCAGACGGCCAG
>JBBRIK010000983.1:0-3194 GCA_038221045.1 Gemmatales bacterium | reverse complement strand
GATGCCCCCGCACGATCAACCAGCAAGCGCGTCTTTGGCATGTTCTCTACTCCCAGGTCGAGGCTGAAAGGACGATCCATGAGCGATTTCCACGACGATGACGATCCCGAGCAACTTAACCCACGTCGCGGCACCCCCACGGGGCGCGTCTATATTCATACGCGCTGTGGTGGGCAGACCCGAGTCAGCGGTGGGGACTACAGCCACATCTGTGACCCGTTCTGGCCCTGCACAAGCACATACTGCTGCCAGTGTGCCGGCTTCGCACCGCTGAGCGAGGTATGCTGGGCGGACACCGAGGAGACTGTCTCCGAGTATCGCAGTCGCATGCGCGCGGAAACACCCGGGCTGTTACGAGCCTGGCGTTATGGGCTGGGCTTCCTCGTCGGCGGGGCAGTCGGTGCCGTGGGCGGTCTGCTGGTTACACTCGTCGCTCAAGTACCGCGGAACAGGGCCGGCACCTTCGCCCTGGTCGGTGGGCTGATCGGCGCTCTGCTCTTCTACGTCCTTGGGACGGTCATTCTGAATCGCGCACTCGGCATCGATTATCGCCGCATGCGCTAGGCGATCGGTCAGCGACGCCTCACGGCTTCGTCCCTGTTCGGTACCGCGAGGCGAACGACCAGGCGTTCCATCTGAATGCGCGGGGGCAACTCGCTTTCGCCCTTCATTCCCAGGTCGCAACTGAGCAGCCAGTCGAACAACCGATGCGCCCTTCGCCGGCCCAGATGCCGCAGCAATTGCTCCGCCTCGCGGGCCTTGAACAATCCCACCCGAGATAGCGACTCTCCCAGCGCCGCACCATTGCTGACCAGCCTGGCCGCCTGAGCCAGCTTCCGCAACTGCCAGCTAAACGCTCCCAGCAAGGCGATGGGCTTCTCCCCCTGTCCCAGCAGCTTGTCGAGCAAGGCCAGCGCTCCGGCCGCGTTGCCCTGGGCGATCAACTCGAAGATCTTGAAGGTGTTCTCGGCGCGATTGTTGCCGACCAGACAATCCACGTCCTCCGCGCCGATCCGGGCCGCATCGCCGATGTAGACCGACAGCTTGGCGAGTTCCTGATCCAGCAGCCCCATCTCGGCACCGACGAACTCGACGAGCAACTGCGCGGCTGCCGTCGTCAGTTGCTTCCCGTACCGGGTGTCGCTCCAGCGCCGGCACCACTCGCTCAGTTTCGCTCCCGTCAGGGCCTTGCACGAGATGGCGGCGGGACCATCGAGGAGTCGATACAGACGCGTCGTCGCTGGCCAGGTCTTGACCTCCAGCACCAGCACACCGCTCGCGGGAGGCGACTGGACGTATCTCTCCAACAGCGGACGATGGGCCGAGACGAATGCCTCGGCGGACTCGATGGCCACGAGACGGCGCTGGCTGAGAAACGGCAACGTCTGCAATTCATCGTGAATGCTGGACCAGACCGCCTTGTCGCCCGAATGAGCGGAAAACCCAAAGACGGCGTTCTCGTCGTTGCCGAGAATGCGCAGTTTTAGGGCCTCAAGGACGCGACGGCGGAGGAAGTCCTCATCGCCGTAGACGACGTACACGGGCAGCGGCGCGGCAGGGTTCGCCTGTTCGAGAAAGGTGAGACTGTCCATGTCGATATTGTAAGCGGAATGAGGTGTCTGTCTTGCCGCTTGGCGGAGTCGAAGACCGCTAAGCCACAAGCGGCAAGACACAGCGAATTCCTAGGGTTTCACCGGTTCGACGCCGATGACGCGAGCGCGGGGCAGCGAGAGATCGACCTTGACGGACTTCGTCGTGTCGGCCTGGCCGATGTTCCCGGCCTCATCGATCGCCTCGACCCGCATGAAGAACTCGAACGGCACATCAGGCTGCATCCGCCAGACGAAGCGGCCCGTATTCTCGACGTGCGTCGCTCCCGGCACCGGGTTCCACGGCCCTTCCGGCTTCGTGGCGTAGGAGATCGAGATCGGCTGGCGAAGCAGGTTCTTGTCCGCGGCGGTCCACGTCAGAGTCAAGTTGCCGGTGTCGGGTCCACGGCCGACGACGACATCCTGAATGCGAACCTCCGGCTTCGTCAGATCGACCTCGACCCAGATTTGCGGCTGATCGCCGGGCCGCGGCGCGTTCTCGCCGAGGCCGACGCCGCTCTTGGCCACCAGCGTGAAACCATAACGACCCTCGCCTTCGACCTCGACGATGAAGGGCGGCTTCTTGTCGGCGTCCTTGGGATTGCGCTGCCAGACGCGCCCATCTTTCGTCTTCCAGATCTCGACGACCGACACGTCCGACGGGCCAACGTCCTCCAGTTTGAAGTTCAGGCTGATTCGCGTCGTGTTGATCTTGCGGACGGGAACCTGCGCGCGGTCCTCGGCATCGCCTCCGATTGCTCCGGGCGGTTCATCGGGGGAGTTCAGCGGGCGCGAGCCGGGACCGGTTCGGGTTGTCGCCTCGCCAGAATTGCCGGCCTTATCCTTGACCTGCAAGCGCACCTCGACCGGCCCTGAGAACCCTGGCTCCCACCGCGCCTGGCCGAGGGCGGACTTCTGAGCGGACTGTTCCTGCCAGAGTTGCCCCGGAGCGCGAAACTCCAGACGAAGCGTATTCGGATCGAGGTTCTCGTCGCGGATGTCCCACTCGACGCCGACCTGTCCGACCTTCACGCCGGCCAGCGCCCGCAACTTGACGTCGGGGGCCACCGTATCGACAAAGACGCGGAGTCCAGGGGTGACATTGTCGAGGCTGGGCGGATTGAGCCGGCGATCTTGGTCCATGGTCTGCACGGTGAAGTAGTACAGGCCGTCGTGACGAGCGGTGAAGGACAGGCCCTTCTCATTCGGAGCAGCGGTCGATGCCTGCTGGTAGGTGCGGCCGAGGTCTTCCGACACGTTCAGGATGACCTGTTGCACACGGCGGTCGGCGGCATCAATGGTAAAGGGAATGTTGAAGGTCCGTCGGGGCTGGTGGTAGGGGGCGTCCTGGGCGCGAACGAGGCCTCCGCTCAGCAAGGCAAACAATGCCAGCGAGGGAATGCGAAGCCGGTGCAGGGCAGCAAGCGGAGCCATGATCTCCCGAACTCTCTCCTGCCACGCGCAGGAACATCGGCGAAGACAAAAGCCTGGTCCTCTTCACAATTTGACATCGTCGTGGCAAGGCAAGCAACTTGAGAGAAATCGCCTCAGGAGTCCTCAAGGGGGCGAGACTCTTTCTTGCCGCTTGCGGCTTAGCAACCTGCC
>JBBRIK010000982.1:0-3198 GCA_038221045.1 Gemmatales bacterium | reverse complement strand
CCTCTGTCGAGGTAATCACGCCAGAGCGGATCAGTTCCGCCTGGCGTTCCAGGTCGGCGAGAACCTGACGAGCCGCGGTTTCATCGCGGCATCCGGTCGGCACAACCTGGACCACTCTCGCCCCGTCCCGATACTTGGCGTACCACTTGCTCGACTCGATCACGATCCGGTCGCTCCCGTCTTCCCCCGTTGTTAGCGGCGCGGTGCGAGTCTTCCCCTTCGTCTTCCATCGGGCGAACCGCTCCCCCTTGCGGGTAAAGATATCTGCCGCGGCCGGCAGCGCCTTCGTCACCGTTTTCTTGAACACACTTCCCATTGCTCACCTACCCTTTCGATCTTCGCTGTTGATCTCTCGGGGCGAGGACCAGTCCGAAAAAGACGGCCAGTCTGTCGGCCATGTCGAGCCGGAGCGATTGTTGCCCTCGGGCGAACTTCATCAGGCTTTGCCGCAACACACCCGTCCTGTCAGCCAGTCCCTTAAACGTCATTCCGCTTTCATGGATCGCCCGACGAATCGCGTCGGTCAGCGGTTGTTCATCTCTCGCATCCATGTAATAATTATTACATATCTGCTGGACGTTGTAAATGGTAGCCGCGGCAATTCGTCATCGTTGGGGCAGTTCACAAGGACACAAACAGGCGCTTGTCCCTCAGTCTGCAATCGCCTTCATGAATGCTTCGCGGACGTCTCCATAGAAGAGCACGTTGACCTTCGTTGCCATGTCGTCGGACAGGCCGAAGAGTTGCTTCCGGGCTGACACGGGCATCAGGGCCACTGACGCGCCCTTCTCGACCGCCAACTCAACCACGTCGATCGCGTTGAGCAACAGGTCGATGGAACCTCCGAGGTTCAGGCCCCCCACCACGACCAGGCCGCCCCGCAAGCTCTTGTTTATGAGAGCGCTGGACATTGCTAGCAGAGCCGCAACTCCTAGTGAGCGCCCGCCCTTGCTGGCGTCGAACGCCCTGAGCTGGATTGAGAACTCGTGTTCGCGCGGGTTGCGATCTCCGACCAGCTCCGAGCCGCGGGAGTATAGGTTCGCCTCGGCGTACTTCACTGACTCGGAGAACGCCTGTGGAGCCGGCCGGTTGAGGATGCGGACGCCACCGCCGGGGGATTCGGTCACTTCGATACGGTACAGCCCGGCCCCTTCGTCGAGGCCGCCCGGACTGATCGCCCATACCTGACCCGGCGGAAGAGGGTCGCGGCCCACATGGTCCTCGCTCTGAAGCTCCGGCGTGACGACGAACTTCTCCACCCCGTCGTTGCCGAGGGTGTAGCTGAACTGCGTGTTGCGGAACTCGGCGGTACCGATCTTCTTCTGCTGCTCCTTCACGCGGCGGCGGCACTCCAGGGCCAGGCGGACGGCCCACTCCAGGTCTTCGTCGGACACCTTCTCTTCCGGCGACGGGTGCAGCAGCTTGAGCAGGCCGCTAATCGTCTTGTTCACAGCGTTCAAGTCGCGTCCGCTCAGTGCGCCGCCGAACGTCACCCGGCCCTGAAGGGATGAGATACGGGTCTGGCTGCGGAGCCGGCTCCAGCACTCGCTCAGGAAGTCGCTGACGAGACCAAAGTGGTCCGTCTTGGTGGCCTCGCTGATCTTCGGCACGTCCCAGCCGGGGAGGTAGCAGTGGATGCGGTCCATCAAGGCCGTGTCGTTCCGCATCTCAGGCGGCATGGGGCCGAACAGGTGGCCGACCCGCTGCTGGTGCGCCACGTCCACCTCGAAGTTGCCGACCATCACGATACCGCCGTAGGCCCGAATGCTTTCCTTGCCGCGGCTGAACTCGCCCGACTCCATGTAGCCCTTCATGATGTTCACGCCGTCCTTCTGGTCGAAGGAGACGCCGGTAATTTCATCGAAGCAGACGACATCGTAAAGGCACACAAGCCCCCGCTGGCCACTGGCGTTGTTCACGAACATCCGGGCGACGGTGGCCTTGCCGCCGCTGACCAGGTGGGCGTAAGGGGAGATTTGCTGGAACAGGTGACTCTTGCCGGTTCCCCTCGGCCCCAGCTCGACCATGTTGTAGTTGTTCTCGACGAACGGCACCATGCGGAGAATCAGCACGGCGAGGTTCCTTTCGCTCAGCGCGGTCGGCTCCAGACCGATACTCCGAAGCAGGAAGTGCTTCCACTCGGCTGTGGAGAACTGGGAGCGGCCCTCAACGAGCGCGTCGAGCACGTCGCGCTTCGAGAGCTGGATGGGGCGGAGGGCGGCCACGGAGAAGGGCCTGCCGTTCCGCTCCTCGGCGATCACGGAGTCATAGCTGAGGTCGATTTCGGCGTAGAAGCCGCCCGTGAGCATGCGCTCGTTACTGTTGACGAGCTTGCTGTCGATGCTCACGTCCTTGAGCTGCAGGCTGGGCAGGGTGGCCAGGTACGAGTCGGTCTTCGTGTCGAGCCGGGCGGAGATGATGTCAATGAGCTTGACCATCCCCGTTTCCCTGGCACGGGCCTTGAACAGCTCCTCTTCGCCGCTGCGCACGGCCCGGTCGCGGAGCTGGCGCTCGACGATCTGCAGCCCTTCCTGAATCTCCTCCTCGTTGGTGCTGGCGCAGTAGCGGCCGAGCAGGAACTCGCAAACGTAGGTCGGAACAGGGTACTGACGGGCGAACTTGCGCACAAGGTCTTTACGGACGATGTAACCGTCGAAAGCGCCGGCAGCGAGGCGGTCCAAGTTGTCCAGTTCAATCGCGGCCATTTATCCTCCGACCGTCACCGGCATTTTGTCGATGAGGTTCCCCGCGGCGTCCAGCAGTACCAGATGGATCGCGTCGCCCTGTCGCCGGTCATCGACTACCACGATGGACACGCTGCCGTCGCCGGCTACCGGCTTCGCGCTGGTTAGGGAGGTTGAAGGGTCCGCGGCCTTGTCCCGCAGATCGACCTTGCAGCCGTCGAACTGGCCACTGACCCTGACCCGGCAGCGCAGGCCGGCCCACTTCACCTCCTCGATTTTCGCAGAAACGACCCCCTGCTTACCAGGTCGGATGGTCAACGCCGGCACCACGCACTCCTGCAAGCTCAGCCCGCCGTGGTTATAGTCCTCCCCGGCCATGAAGCAGTCGATGCCGCCCGGCGAGGCGACGCGGACATCATCGGCCCAGAACCAGGAGAAGCACGGCAGATCAACGGTAGCGCTCGGTTTGACGACCGCGCAGCGCCGCCAGCGGGTCGCCGTCAGGAACTTCGGC
>JBBRIK010000981.1:0-3199 GCA_038221045.1 Gemmatales bacterium | reverse complement strand
AGGCCGACATCGCCGGAGCCATCATCTTGCGGCGACGCATCAGGACGAACAGGAAGGGCAGTCCCAAGGCGGCCAGCAGGATGGCCGCCGGTTCGGGGACAACCTGACCCGGAGGGGTCCCGCCGCCATTCTGCTGTTGTTGTTGCTGTTGCTGCTGTTGCTGTTGCTGTTGCTGTTGCTGTTGTTGCTGTTGTTGATTCTGGCTCTGCTGGACGGTTGTTATCTGCGTCACGATCTGCTGGACCAGTAGATTGAGCTGCTGAATCGGAGTCGGCTGTTGTTGTTGCTGCTGCTGTTGAGCCTGCTGGCCGGTCGTACCTGTCGCGGCGGTGCCTGCCGTCTGTCCCCCGCCGCCTGACGTGCCGCCACCACCGCCGCCGCTGCCGCTGCCCGGTCCCGTGCCGAAACCACCACCTGTCGAACCAGTGCCGCCACCGAAACCGCCGCCCGCCCCGCCGCCGAGAGAGCCGCCGCCCAGGGTGCCGATGCCGCCGATGGGCGTACCTGTCACCGCGCCGCCGTCCGCAGCCGCGAAACGCGGGCCGTCAGGAGTCGGGGCCGTGCCGACTGCGGGAGCCACCACGGGAGCAAGAGCCGGATCGTCGGCGGGGGCAAACCCAGCCTCACGGACCTTCGGATCGTCCTTCTTCGCGTCGTCCTTCTTGGCAACGTCCTTCTTTGCGTCATCTTTCTTCGCAACGTCCTTCTTGGCGTCATCTTTCTTCGCATCGTCCTTCTTGGCAACGTCCTTCTTTGCGTCATCCTTCTTGGCTTCCTCGATCACGGGAGGCTTGATCGGCCCCTCCTTCTTCTTCCGATCCTGGCGTGCGGCCGCTCGCAAGGAGACACCGTCCATAACCGGAGGATAGTCGCTGGTGAAGCCGAACACACTCGATCGGTCGCCTGGCTGCAGAGCGTTCTTGCCGAAGAAGAATGCCCGAACGTAGGGGTTTTCCTGCTCGACGTCGTTCTTGTAGTCGAGCAGGACAAGGTCCGGTTCGTGGATGGGGTCCGCAGCCTTTTCCAGGGCGGCCCGGAAGATGGGATTGCCCTTCATTGCCTCGACCTGCTTGAGCGTGGTCTGCCGATGCAGCACCGGGACCTCACGGTTGACGATGGCCGGCGCCTTGTCGCGATACAGCCGATTCTCAGGGCTGATCGCGGAGACGTAGCAAACGTCGAACGACACCGGCTGGATCTCAGTCTTTTCGCCCAGGTCGATGGCCGGACGGATCACGCCTTCCTCCTTCGTCAAGGAAGCGGGGCGGATGGTGCCGACTCGGCGCTGCACGGCCCACTCGTTGCCGCGAGCCGCAAAGGCCAGGCCGGGCAGATAGCCCCAGGACGTGATCGCCTTGGGGTCGGTAATCAGGCGGATGCCCGTGCTGGTGATGACGCCGGGCGTACCGCGATCGTTCACCGTCTGATACAGGTAGAGATACTTCGCCTTGCGGTTCAGCTTGGGGGCCGTCATCCCCTCATCAGACTTGCCGCGGCGGAACAGCGTGTCGAAGTCCTTGATGCCGGTGCCGAAGGTGTCGTTGCCGATAGCCTTGTCGTTCCGATTCTCGAAGACGGCGAAGTAGACAGATCCGCCAAAAGCGTTCTCGTCGTCCTCGGCACCAGCGGCTTCAAGGACGGTGTTGTCCGGTCCCAGGCGGTCGCCGGGCAGGCCAGGACGGGTGAAGCCGGTGTACTTCTTCAGCGCGCCGGACGACAGGCTAAGGGCGTCTCGATCCTCGGCCTTGACGGCGGGCTTGTCCTTTTCCTTGTCTTTATCCTGGGTGCGGCCATCTCCGGGGACGGCGATCAGGATCGCCAGTCCGGCAAGGGCCAGGAATGCGTTCTGCAGCGTCTGGGTCTTCAGGAACATCGCCGTTCCTCACTCTCGTTGCTGGACAGGTCCGCACTCAGGGGAGAATCGAGTGGATTGAGACGGTCTGTCAATTTTTGCTAGTTCTGTTCCGGTTAGCTACCAGAAACATCGTTATCTACCGATGTTTCCTTCTCTTAACAACTCCTCGACCTCCGCGAAGGACAGGCGAATCAAACTTTGCCTCTTACCCGCCCTTCGTCTCGTCGTGGACCTCTTGTTTTTCGGGGATTTCGCTCCGGCTCCAGTTTTTCGATCACGCAGGGGAGAGCCGGCCGTTCATCCTTGCGATTTACAAGAGATCATTGTAGGTCGCAATAATCGTGCCAGTCAAGCGGCATCGGGAGAACGTGCCTGATTTCGTGACGCCTCCGCTACGGTGAATCGAGGCAGCGAACTCTGTTGAGCCTCCAGGGTGCGGACGGCGTCGAGGGCGCGAACAAAGCGGTGGCGCTGCAACAGGGCGACGAGACGAGGCCGGCTGCGCGTCATGCCGACGTAGGTGCGGAAGCCGCTCAGCCGTCCCAATGGCAGACGTTCCTGTTCGGGATCGAACTCCCAGGGATGGAAGTAGAGCATGGCGATGGGCGGCTGCTGCACGCGCTGGATTTGGGCCAGGGCCTGTTCGAGGACAAAGAGCGGGAACAGCCGAAAGTAGCCTCCCCCTCCGGCCGGCACACGGAAGCCGAGAAGGTCGAGCCGGGCCGGCGGCAGTTCCAGCAACTCCTGCTGGAGTCCTTTGGCGAGGAACGGTCCGCGCGGCGCGTCGGGGACGCCATAGCGGTCGTGCTTGACGGGGTAGATGGACGAGTCGTAGCGCATACCCAGTTCGGCCAGCACGTCGATAGCCCAGGCCGTCTGACGGACGACGCTAAACGTCGGCGCGCGATAGCCGACGACGGACTCGCCACTGATCTGTTCGAGGACGTCCTTGCTCCGGCGGACGTCTTCGCGGAACTGTTCGGGAGTAAAGTTGTGGACACGTTGATGGTCCCAGCCATGACTGGCGACCTCGTGTCCCGCGCGCTGGATGTCGCGTACGAGGTCGGGCTGTTCCTGGGCCAGCACGCCGACGACGAAGAACGTCGCCCGCTGCTGGTATCGCGCCAGTTGATCGAGGATCCAGCGCGTGCAAGGTCCGACCCGGCTCGCGTAGTAGGCGCGCTGCTTCGGATCGAAGTTCAGCCCACGAGCCGCCTCGATGCGCCAGTGTTCTTCCACGTCGAAGCTGAGGATGTTCATCACCGATCAGTATACTAGCCCGCAGCGCAAGCAAGGATCTGATTCCTTGCTTGCGCTGCGGGCTTGTATTTCTTCCCCTGACCA
>JBBRIK010000980.1:0-3199 GCA_038221045.1 Gemmatales bacterium | reverse complement strand
TTGGTCAACCCGGACACGGGACGCCTTCACGCCTCGTTCAATCAGACCGTCGCGTCCACAGGCCGGCTCTCATCCAGCGAGCCAAACTTGCAGAACATACCGATTCGGCGTGAGATGGGACAGCAGATTCGGCAGGCGTTTCTCGCGGAGGACGGCTGGCTGCTGCTGACGGCGGATTACTCGCAAATCGAGCTTCGATTGCTGGCCCACTTCTGCGGCGACGACGCCATGCGGACGGCTTTCTTCGAGGGCCGCGACATTCATACGATCGTCGCAGCGGAGATCAATGGCGTCACGCAGGACAAGGTGACGGCAGAGATGCGCCGCGTTGCCAAGACGGTCAATTTCGGCGTCATTTACGGCATCAGCCCATTCGGTCTGGCGGAACGGCTGCACATTTCGCGCGAGGATGGAGCGAAGTTCATCGAAAGGTATTTCACGCGCTATCCGAGTGTGCTGGCCTATCAGCAGAACCTGCTCGACAATTGCCGCAAGACGGGTTTCGTCTCGACGATCCTGGGACGGCGGCGGCGCATCGACGGCATCCGCGCCACGACGAATTATCACCAGCGCAACCAGCCCGAGCGCGAAGCGATCAACATGGAGATTCAGGGGTCCGCCGCCGACCTCATCAAACTGGCGATGCTCAGCATCCATCATCGTCTCAAGCGCGAAAAATGGCGCTCCCGGCTCCTGCTTCAGATTCACGACGAGCTGGTCCTCGAGGGTCCGCCGGAGGAACTGCCCCGGCTGGCCGCCATGGTGCGCGAAGAGATGACGACACCGCTGGAGAAGTCGCTGCGTCTGAAGGTGTCGCTCGAAGTGGACATGAGTCAGGGGCCGAACTGGCTCGACACGACGGCGCTGGATGGGAAGTCCCCATGACGCGCGTCGTCGGCCTCCTCGGCGGCATCGGCAGCGGCAAGAGCGAAGTCGCTCGCCTGCTGCGCGAGGCAGGGGCCGTTATCCTGTCGGGAGACGCTCTCGGACACGAGGCGCTGCGGCAAGCGGAGTTGAAAGGGCGTATCGTCGAACGCTTTGGAAAAGGCATTCTCGACGATAAGGGTGAGATCGAACGGCGCAAGTTAGGCTGTATTGTGTTTTCATCCCTGGACGAGCGCCGCGCGCTGGAAGAGATCGTTCATCCCTGGATCAAGCGGCGGCTGAGCGAAGAGCTGGCTGTCGCGCGGGGCCGGCCCGATGTGCCGCTGATCGTCGTCGATGCGGCCATCATGCTGGAAGCCGGATGGGACGAGTTGTGTGACGAATTGGTCTTTGTCGAGGTGCCGCGGGCTCTCCGCCTGGAGCGGATTCGCCGGCAACGCGGCTGGACGGAAAAGGAGGTGGATGCTCGCGAACAGGCACAGTTGCCCTTGACCGAAAAAGCTCAGCGTGCGAATACCATCGTAACCAATGCCGGCTCTCCCGATGACCTGCGCCATCAGCTTCTTGCTCTGCTCGAACGATGGGGCGTCAGCCTGCCGGAGAGTCCTTCTGGATCAGAGATATAGCTACAAGCTATCAGCTATCAGCTAGCACTGAAAATCCGCCGCCGCGCGAGCGTGTGGCCCTTCATTCGTTCTATTTTCCGAGAGCTAATAGCTGACGACTGAGAGCTGACAAGGAGAAGATCGACCATGGCAGAAGCCAAGCCTCGTCCCTCCAACTTCCGCCGGCCCCCGCGGCCCAGGACGGACGACGTCGCCGACGGCCACGACGGGAATCGGACCGCGCCGCCGACGGAACCCATCGCCACGCTGCCGGAGGAGCCGCGCCGCCACTATCCCAACGAGGAGGACTACGGCGGCTTCGACGAGGAAGTCAACAACCGCTACGAGGAAATCAAGCGCGGCAGCACGCACATCAGCGAGTTGCAGCAGATGACCATGCCGCAACTGCTGAAGATCGCCAAGGACGAGGAGCTGACCGATTACACCGGCATGAAGAAGCAGGATCTGATCTTCATGATCCTCAAGGAGCGCATCAAGCAAAATGGCCTGATGCTCGGCGAGGGTACTCTCGAGATCCTGCCGGACGGCTTCGGCTTCCTGCGCAGCCCGGACTACAACTATCTGCCCTGTCCCGACGACATCTACATCTCGCCGAGCCAGATTCGCCGTTTCGGTCTGCGGACCGGGGCCGTCGTCGCCGGCCAGATTCGCCCGCCGAAAGAGAACGAGCGCTACTTCGCGCTGCTCCGCGTCGAGGCGATCAACTACGAAGACCCCGACATCCTGACGCAGAAAGTCGTTTTCGACGATCTGACGCCGCTGCACCCCAACAGCCGGCTCAAGCTCGAAATGGAGACGAGCGAGATCAACATGCGCGTGATGGACCTCGTCTCGCCCATCGGCAAGGGGCAGCGCGGTCTGATCGTGGCCCCGCCGCGGACCGGCAAGACGATTCTGCTGCAGAAGATGGCCAACAGCGTCATCAAGAACCATCCCGAGTGCTACGTCATCGTGCTGCTGATCGACGAACGGCCCGAGGAAGTCACCGAGATGGAGCGGACGGTCAAGAGCCAGTACGCCGAGGTGGTCAGTTCGACGTTCGACGAGCCAGCTTCGCGGCACGTTCAGGTCAGCGAGATGGTCATCGAGAAGGCGAAGCGGATGGTCGAGTACGGCACCGACGTCGTGATTCTGCTCGATTCGATCACACGTCTGGCCCGCGCCTACAACACCGAGGTGCCGCACTCCGGCAAGATCCTGTCCGGCGGCGTCGATGCCAACGCGCTGCACAAGCCGAAGCGTTTCTTCGGCGCGGCCCGCAACATCGAGGAGGGCGGTTCGCTGACGATCCTGGCGACGGCCCTGGTCGATACGGGATCGAGGATGGACGAGGTGATCTTCGAGGAGTTCAAGGGCACCGGCAACATGGAAGTCCACCTCGACCGCCGCCTCGTCGAGAAGCGCATCTGGCCGGCCATCGACGTCAATCGCAGCGGCACGCGAAAGGAAGAACTGCTCCTCGACCCCGAGGAACTGCGCCGGGTGTATATCTTGCGCAAGGTCCTCAGTGACATGAACCCGGTCGAGGCAATGGAACTGCTGACGAGCCGAATGGCGCGAACGAAGTCGAACGCGGACTTCCTTGGAAGTATGAATCTTGGCTAACCAGTTGTCAGTTGCCAGTTGTCAGGTGTCAGTTGTCAGTTGTCAGTCGGTTTGGGGGTGGTGGTGGGGGGTGTGACGGGGGC
>JBBRIK010000979.1:0-3199 GCA_038221045.1 Gemmatales bacterium | reverse complement strand
GGCGGAGTTCGCCTATGAGATGCCCTTGGAGGCGAGCATCTGCGAGAGCTACGCTCGCCTCGTGCGCTTGCTGAGCGAACGCGAGGGACTGAAGCCTTTCGACAATGCCGCCGTCCGCGAACTGGTGCGTTTCGGAGCGCGGCTGGTCGCGGATCGCCGGCAAGTTTCCGCCGACTTTAGCCAGGTCGCCGGCCTGGCCCGCGAGGCGGATCACTGGTGCGGTCAGGCCGGCGAGCAGGTCGTCACGATCGTGCACGTCCGCCAGGCGATGGAGGAGCGCGTCTATCGCAGCAACTGGTTCGCGGTGCAGACGCTGGAATTGATGAAGGACGGCATTCTGCTGATCAAATCGGCGGGCTGGATGCCGGGAGAGATCAACTGTCTGACGGTGCTGAGCCTGGGCGACTACAGTTTCGGCCGCCCCTCCCGGCTGACGGCGTCGGCGTGGGTAGGGCAGACGGGTGTCATCAACATCGAGCGCGAGAGCCGGCTGTCCGGCAGCACGCACGACAAGGGCATGCTAATCATGGAGGGCTACCTGCGCGGCAAATACGCCCAGCACGCGCCAATCGGCCTGGGGGCGAGCCTGGCCTTCGAGCAATCCTACGGCGGCATTGACGGCGACAGCGCCTCGGCGGCGGAGTTGTTTTGTCTGGTCAGCGCGCTGTCGGGGCTGCCGCTGCGGCAAGACGTCGGCGTCACCGGGTCGGTCAACCAGCATGGCGAGATTCAGGCGATTGGCGGCATCAACGAGAAGATCGAAGGCTTCTTCGACGTCTGCCGCATCACGGGGCTGACGCGAACGCAGGGAGTTTGTTTCCCCCGGGCGAATGTGACGAACCTGGTGCTGCGGCCGGACGTGATCGAGGGCATCGCCCAGGGTCAGTTCCATCTCTGGCCGATCGCGTCGCTCGACGAGGGACTGGAGCTGTTGACTGGCCATCGCGCGGGAGACGTCCACGAGCCGGAGAGCGTGCATGGGCGGGTCGCGGCGCGTTTCCAACAGATCAGTCAGGCGATGCGCGATACGCCGCCGTCGCCGTTGGAGCGAGCCGCCTCGTCGTCCGGGGCAGCGACTCCGCCGCCGCCGCCCGCGCCGCCGGAACTGCCGCCGCATGGATAGTGCAATTGATGGATCCTCCTCTCCTCGTTCTCCTCGTTCCCACGCTCTGCGTGGGAACGGCTTCTTCGACGCTCTGCGTCGTCTTACGAAGTTGCGTCGTCTTACGAATGGAGACGACGCAGAGCGTCGAAGAGCACGTTCCCACTCAGAGCGTGGGAACGAGGGAACTTCTCCCCTTGTGGACGATCCTTCAGGATGATAGCTTTTCGATAGTCCTTCGATTTCATTCGTTCTTCTTTTCCCGGTCTCTTCCGATGAGTTCGGAGTCGCTATGAGCTTGCCTTCGATCTCCCGCGCCTGGTGGGTCAGCGGGTTCTTCCTGAGCGCCTGCATCGGTCTCGGAGGGTACTTGTACCTCGAAACCTCCCGGCCAACCGTCGCCTCCCTGCCTGCGCAGAACGAGGACGAAGAATGCTACCCCAGCATGCCCGGCGCCCAGACGACGTACCTGTGGGACATCGAACATCATGGCAATTTGCTGAGCCAGCAGGGGTTCAAGGCCATTGCCCGCGCGATCCGCGAACAGGATGAAAAGGGCCTGCTCGCTTTGCTCGGCCCCGACTTTCACGGTCAGATTCCGGACCAGCCGCAAGAGAGGAAGAACAAAACCGACGTGGTGGACGTCGTCCGCCGTACCGCCGGCGAGGCGTCTCTTCGCTCGATGGATCGCCGGCAATTCGCCGCCGAATTGTGCGCCTTGCGGCAGGTGTTCGACAAGCCCCCCGACGTGAAACTGTCGCTGATGGGACTCTCCCCGGTCAAGCGCGACGCTCCCGATGATGCGTGGCAAGGCACCTGTCTGCTGCGGATGTGGGGAAGCTGGAAGGACGGCAAGCCGGCAGAGGTAGCTGCCTACCTCAAGTATCGCATTCGCAAGCCCTCGGAGGAGAACCTTGCCGCGGGGGGCTGGCTGCTCGACTGCACCTTCACGCAAACGCAGATCGGCAAGTCCGAGCGATTTCTGTTCCGCGAAGTGGCAGCCGCGCGCGGCCTGCATCCGGAACGATTCCAGGACAACTGGAAGAACCCGGAACGCTGGGTCGTCAACACGGGCGGCGTGTATGTGTTCGACTTCAACCGCGACGGCATCCTCGACGTGCTGGTGTCGGACCCCAACGGCGTCTTTCTCTATCAGGGGCTGCCGGAAGGCAAGTTCAAGGACGTCACCGCCGAGATGGGCCTGATCCCGGACAATCTCTATCCGCCGGCCCTGAGCAATGCGGTGATCGTCGCCGACCTCGACGGCGACGGCTGGGACGATCTGGTCCTGGGCCGTTCGAGCATCTACCGCAACGAGGGCGGCAAGCGTTTCGTCAACGTCAGCGGCCGCTGCAATCTGAGGCTGCCCCCCGATTCCGTCGGGGCCGCCGTGGGCGATTACGACCGCGACGGGAAGCTCGACCTTTATGTCTTCCGGGCCAGCGCCGGCAAGGCGGGTTCCTGGATCGACGGTAAGGGCGGCGTCGGCCGGGGCAACGTGCTGTATCGCAACAAGGGCAACTGGCAGTTCGAGAACGTGACGGCCGCGACCGGCACTTCCGGCGACGACCGCTCGACCTTCAGCGCGGCCTGGTTTGACGCCGACGGGGACGGCTGGCCGGACCTCTATGTGACCAACGAGTTCGGCAACGGCGTGCTGTATCACAACAAGGGAGACGGCACCTTCGAGCCACGTTCCCTCGGCGTCGGTCCGACCGACTTCGGCTCGATGGGATTGGCCGTCGGCGACATCGACAACGACGGCCGGCCCGATCTTTATGTCGGGGCCATGTACTCGAAGGCGGGCAGCCGGGTCATCGGCAACATGTGGCCGAACAGTTACTCGGAAGAGCTGATGGCGAAGATGCGCACCTTCGTCGTCGGCAGCCGGCTGCACCGCAACCTCGGCGGACTCAAGTTCGAGGAGGTCGGCACCAAGTGGCAGGTCCACGACGCCGGCTGGGCCTACGCCCCGGCGATGGCGGACCTGGACAACGACGGCTGGCTCGACCTGTATGGAACGGCCGGCCACATCAGTCGCGACCGCAAAAAACCCGATGGCTGAAACTGCGTCTGGTTGGCTGTCGTGTCACAGCC
>JBBRIK010000978.1:0-3199 GCA_038221045.1 Gemmatales bacterium | reverse complement strand
GTCGAGCAGACCACGTTCGGATCGGGTTCGCGATAGAGGGGCCTCTGCTCGATGTAGGGCAGGATCTGATACGTCCAGTTCCATTGCCAGCGCTTGTAGGGGTGGGAACTGGACAGCGGAAAGTCGGTGACGCCGCCGTTGGGAAAGTAGCCCATGTCGTCGTGATAGGAGTGGAAGGCCAGCCCGACCTGCTTGAGATTGTTCAGGCACGAGGCATTGAGGGCCGACTCGCGGACTTTTTGGATGGCCGGCAACAGCATACCGACGAGGATGGCGATAATCGCGATGACGACGAGCAATTCCATCAGCGTGAAGCCGCGCTCACGCCGCGCGCGGCTCAATGGTGACAGCCCCATGACGTAGCTCTCCTGAAGGCTCTTCCCCTGGCCGCCCGTCGTTCGAGATCCGCTGGCGTGAACGGAAAGGCGGTATCATCAGGTTTGGCAAGCGTCCTGCCCTCCCAACCTCCCCCGAGTATATCACGGATCGTTCAGGCTGAAGGACAAATTGTCGTCGCGGAGACAGGCGCGCCGGAAGACGTCGGCATCGACGCTGTAGCGAATCTGCCGGACCGACCCGTCGGCGAAGAGGGCGTTGATGCCGCTGGCGTGAGCGGAGCCGAAACGACGCGACGGTTCCAGCGAAGGCGAACGATAGTCCCTGGCCGGCGGCTCCAGACCCAGGCGATAGGTCCCGAAGCTATCCTTCCAGCCGGACGTGGCATAACACTCGTTGTCGTCGGCACTGTTGCCAAGCTGGTCAAGGTTCATTTGCTTTTCGGCGATCGCGATTGTCTGCGCGGTCCCTTCAGGAAGGTCGCGCATCAGTGTGACCCGGCCATAACCGGTGCGGACAATGACGCCGTCGAGTCCATCCTTCGCCCGTGTCCCGGCACAGCCGGCGTAGTCGATCCGCGCCTCGGACTGGTCCTCCGCGCTTCGGCGGGCAGGGCAGTAGTAGAGCGGGAGCGGCGCCCGCGCCACGCGATTGTAATCGCGGGTGTCGTGGAGCGATTTCTGATCGACGAAGGGAAGGATCTGATAGGCCCAGGTCCACAACTCGGGCCGGTCGTGGGGAGCGTGACTGGACGATTCGGGAAAGTGAGTCCCCCCGCTGGGCATCCAGCCGAACTGGTTGTGATGGCGCTGGATCCCACCACCCATTCGCTGGAGATTGTTGGCGCACTCGACGCGGGAGGCGGACTGCCTCACCTTCCAGATCGCGGACGCCAGCAGGGCGATCACGACGGCGATGAGGGCAAAGACAACGAGCAACTCGGGGAGCGTGAAGCCGCTCCTCCGGCCGTGCGGAGTCTCTGGACGACGGACCATGAGGTCGTCCCTGGAGAGGGTGCGTACTCGAACTGTCGTTGAAGGCGCATCCGGTGGGCGAGTCTCCACCGGATCGCTGGTAAGAAATTATGAAGGAAAACTCATTAAATCAAGAGAGATGAAGAGAAGAGCGCGAAACGGTACGCCCCCATGCTTCCTCGTTCCCACGCTCTGCGTGGGAACGTACTCTTCGACGCTCTGCGTCGCGGTGGCTCGTCAGACGCTGCATCGTCTCGGTTCGTAAGACGACGCAGAGCGTCGAAGAAGCCGTTCCCACGCAGAGCGTGGGAACGAGGAGGGCAAGTGGCTTCCCGTTTCGCGATCTGCTTTCTCCGCTCTCTCACGGTTCGCCGGACACGATTTCCAGCCGCACGTTGTTGATCAGAAACGTCCGCTCGCCCCCATTGTCGAAGCGGATGCGAACCTTGCGAAGCGCGCCCTGTCCGCCAACCTCGACGATCTGGCCGATGCCATAGACGTTGTGCTTGACCACCATTCCCTCGGCGAAATCGCCCTTTTTCCTCTCGGGCTTGCTGACGCCCGCCTCGCGCCAGCCCTCTTCCGCCGCCGCGCCGCCGCCGCGCCAGCGTTCCATCACACTCGCCCTCATGCCGCCTGACAGGTCGATGCGCTCCACGTCCTCCGGCAGTTCGTCGAGAAACATACTCGGAATGGCGTACAGCGTCTGGCCGCGGAACTCGCGCATCCGGGCGTGAGTCAGATACAGTTCTTCCTTGGCCCGCGTCATGCCGACGAACGTCAGCCGGCGTTCCTCCTCCAACTGATCGTTCTTCGAGAGACTGCGTTCGTGCGGCAGGATGCCCTGCTCCAGCACCGCCACGCAGACGACGGGAAACTCCAGCCCCTTGGCGGCATGCAGCGTCATCACCGACACGCAATCCTGCCGTTCGTCCCAGCCATCCACGTCGCTGGCCAGGGTCACGTTTTCGAGGAAGTCGCCGATCGTCCGCGACTCGTCCTGGGCCGCGAACTGCTGCGCCGCCGTGATGAGTTCCTCGATGTTGGCCAACCGCTCGGCGTCCTCCTCGTCCCGGCTATCCTTGAGCGCTTGCCGATAACCGCTGCGATCCAGCACCTGGCGAATGACCTCGTGCGGCGGCCCTTCGCTCAACTTGGCCAGTTCGCGCATCATGAGCGCGAACTCGCGCAATCCCACCGACGCCTTGCCCTTGATCTCCTTGATCCGATCGGCTTCCGCGGCAGCCGCGAGGAGGCTCAACTCGCGCGGCTCGGCATACGCTTGCAGATGAGCCAGCGACACCTTGCCGATGCCGCGCGCTGGCTCGTTGATGACGCGCAAGAACGACAGACCATCGCGCGGGTTGATGAGCAGACGCAGATAGGCGAGGACGTCGCGGTTCTCCTTGCGGTCGAAGAAGGCGAGTCCCTTGACGATCTGGAAGGGGACGCGCAGTTTGACGAACGCCTGTTCGATGCCGCGCGTCAGGGCGTTCATCCGCAGAAAGACGGCATGATCGCGATAGTTTCGGCCACGCTTCTCGACGGCGTCGCGGATCAACTTGGCGATGCCCTCGGCCTCGTCATTGCCGTTGTCGAAGGTCAGCATGCGAACGGGAGAGCCGGCGTCGTTGTCGGTGACGAGGTCTTTCGGCTTGCGATTCTTGTTGTTGGCGATAAGTATATCGGCCGCATGCAGAATGGCCTTGGTGCTGCGATAGTTGAGGTTGAGCGTCAGCACCTTCGCGGCGGGGAAATCGCGCTCGAAATCGAGGATGTTGCGAATATCGGAGCCGCGCCATCCATAGATGGAGTTGTGGACCACCATGCGTCCGGCAATGTAGTTGCGCGCGTGAGGTACCGACAGATCGAAAACCGGACCCTCATAC
>JBBRIK010000977.1:0-3204 GCA_038221045.1 Gemmatales bacterium | reverse complement strand
CGTAGACCTTGTCCGCCGCCAACTGCGTCAGGTCGAGGTTCTCCAGCAGGTAGGTGCCATGCCGGACGAGCATCCACTGATGCACCGGATAGGAGATGTCCGGATCCTCGCCGGGGACGACCTCGACGGCCCAGTTGTCGCAGCCGACAAGCGTGACCTTCTGCTCGGTCAGCCAGCGCGCGGCCGACATGCCGATGCCCGGCTCGCCGTCGCCGAACTTCTTGTTGTCGCGCATCCACCAGAATCCGTGTCCGGTGTTGATGAGGACGACGTCGCCGGGCTTGATCTCGACCTTCGCCTCCTTCGCCGCTTTTTTCAGATCGTCCGCGGTGATGACGGTTCCCTTCGCCAGACTGCGCTCGCCCTTGAGGCCGGCCACGTCGAGCAGAATGCCGCGTGTGAAGATTGGGCCGACGTTCTCGATGCCCAGCTTCTTCAGCCCGTAAGTGTCGCCGAACTCCGACAGCTTGAAACCGTTGTAGAAGACGTCCTCCCTGTCCATGCGCACGCCGACGTGGCCGAGGCCGTCGAGTTGCGTGCCGATCTGGCCGAGTTCGCCGCTGACGAGTTCGTCGTTGTGAACGGGCTTGTTCTTGCCCTCGCCGACTCCCGTCGGCCTGCCGGGAATCGTGAGGCTGAAGTGGCGCTTGCCGGGCATCGGCATGCCATTCTCGTAGAGCCGGCCCAACTGATAGACCTTGCCCGTCTTGATGAGGCCCTTCGCTTCGAGCAGCTTCTCCGGCGTCAGCCGGTTGGCGGCGCCGCGCTGATCGTCCTTGCCCCATTCGGAAGGCCACCACTTCGGTCCGATGGGCGTCTCGTCCTCCTTGGGCTTCGCGCCAGGAGGCTGGGCCTGCATCCACACGGTGAAGGCGAGGGCCAGGAGCATCGCATGAAGAATCAAGCCGCGTCGCATGAGTCGTTCTCCTTTTCGCCGCTTGCGGCTTAGCGGGCCGCAAGCGGAAATCGTGGGGTCACGTCGGGGTTGACGAGGTGCGGAGGCCAGCGCCCTTGCAGGACGTCCACCGCATGACGCGCCCCCCGGACTTTCGATTCGCGCGTCGATTCCACCGAACTGCCGCCACTATGAGGGGTCAAGATGACGTTGTCCAGGTCCAGCAGCGGATGAGCGGGCGATTCTCCCGACAGCGAAAAAACGTCGATCCCCTCGAACACGTCGAGGGCCGCCCCGGCGATCCGTCGCGCTCGCAACGCCTCGACGAGCGCGGCTTCATCGACGATGGCTCCGCGCGCGGTGTTGATGAGGACGGCATTCCTCTTCATCCGATTCAACTCTGCTGCTCCCAGCAAGTGGCGTGTGTCGTCCATCAGCGGCAGATGAATCGAGACGAAATCCGACTCCGCGAGGAGACGCTCCAGGCTTACCAGTTCCACTCCGAGCCGGCGCGCCTCGTCCTGATGTTTCGCGGGGCTGCGGGCCTGGGCCAGCAACCGCATGCCGAAGGCGCTTGCTCGTTGGGCGACGGCGCGAGCGCTTTGACCGAAGCCGATGAGTCCGAGCGCCTGTCCCGCGATCCGATGCACTTCGGGATGATGACGGGCCGACCAGTTGCCTCCGCGCATCGCCTCGGTCATGAAGAACAGCCGGCGTCCGAAGGCGAGGAGCAGCGCCATGACATGCTCGGCCATCTCGTTGAGGCAGAAATCAGGGACGTTGGCGACGACGATGCCGTGCCGCGTCGCCGTGGAGATGTCGAGGCGATCCGTCCCCGCGCCGAGACGAGACAGCACCCGACAGCGTTCCAATCGCTCGATGACCGCGCCCGGAACGCGCGCGGAGACAATCAGGAGCGCATCGCAATCATGGGCCGCCTCGATGATCTCGTCGGGTTGCTGGCCCTCAATGGCGAGCCAGTCGGCGCCGGCGCGTTCCAGGATGTCGCGCTCTTCCGGATCGACGGGATAGGTCAGCGCGTTGAGGCGAACGGCCTTGGACATGGAGAGCTTCCTTACCAGCCCGACGCGCAAGCGAGGGATAGAAGCTGCTCGCTTTGCGCGTCGGGCTGGTATCGATCTCGGTGCCTTCGTGAACTCGTCGAGCCAGCGATCGTACCATAAGGACGGAAAGCGAATCGTTCAAGAACTGATCTGCCTTGCCCTCTTCAATTCCCAGATGCTGTCCAACTTCGAGGGCAACCTGCAAGACGCCGGTGAACTTCCTTCCGAGAAGCCTCCGAGGAACGGGGATGGCTACGAGCGAACCTCTCTCAGGCGGGATAGAAATAGGCAAGTGTACGATGTACAATGCAGCGAAATGCACGTTGTGCATCGAACAACCTTGGGGACAGTAAGTCCCTTGCGGACAACTGCTTTGGATAGATTCGCCCTGACCTGGGAGCGAACGCCGTGACGCCTGATACCCCCGAACGTCGGCCCAGTTTCGCCCGGCCTCCCTTGATCGAGGTCGTTTGCGGCGTTCTCTACCGCCAGCTCGATGCTTTCCTGATCCCACACTTCGGCCTCCTCTGGCGCGAGAAGTACCGGGACGAGTACCCCAGTTTTCGGGAAGTTGATCCGCTTATCCCGGTAATCGAACGTTTCGGCGATGGGGCCGCGGAGGAACGCAGCCTGATTGATTTCTCTCCCCTCCCACGGCTTTGGTTCGTCGAGGGCCGTGAGAACTCCATCCTCCAGGTTCAGCGAGACCGATTCCACCACAACTGGAGGAAAGTTCGGCCGGCTGACGAGTCCCCTCGGTACACTCGGATCATCGAGTTGTTCTTTGATCGCCTTCAAAGATTTGAGGCGTTCCTGCGCGAACACGAACTCCCTGCCGTTGAGCCGCGCCAGTATGAACTGACCTACATCAATCACATCCCGCAAGGCGAGGGATGGGAGAGCCTGGCGGAGGTTGGGCGAGTATTTCCGGATTTCTCCTGGCGTCCGGATGTGGGAAGGGCGGTTCCGTCTCCTTCGGGCATTAACTGGAACACCAGCTTCGATTTTCCCAATAAGACTGGCCGTCTTCGGGTGACGATCACTTACGCGACAAGCCGCGCGGACAAGCGTCCCTTGCTCACGATGGAATTGACCGCCCGAGGGTTCGACGGGGACAAATCGCCGGAAGGAATGCGAAACTGGTTTGATCGCGCCCACGAGTCCATCGTCAGCACCTTCGTCGAGATGACGAGTCGCGAAATTCGCGAGAACGTGTGGAGGGAAGGGCGATGACCCAGGTCCAGA
>JBBRIK010000976.1:0-3210 GCA_038221045.1 Gemmatales bacterium | reverse complement strand
GGGGCGATCAATGAGTTCCGCTTGAAGGTGACCACCAAGGGAACGAAGGTAACACGCAAAGAGGACTGGAACCACGAACCGGTGGTGTTCTTCGGAGCCTTACCGGCGACCTGGTTCATCATGTCGCCGGCCCAGATGGTCTACTTCATCGAAAACTTTCTCGTCGATACCGTTGGCGGCTCCATCATCGTTCTGTTCGGCATTGTGGCCACAGCGTCTTTCGTGCCGAACATGCTGCGCAAGGGAAGCGTCGATCTGGTCGTGTCCAAACCGGTCTCGCGAACCAGATTACTGATATTCAAGTACCTTGGCGGACTGACCTTCCTGTTCCTGAACGCCAGTTTTATCATTGTGCATGTCTGGTTGATCGTCGGACTGCGTACCGGCATCTGGTCCTGGGTTTTCCTGCTGACCATTCCCATTCTGACGTTCTACTTCGCCATCCTCTATGCGGTGTCGGTCTTCGTGGGTGTTCTGACGCGCAACACAGTCGTCAGTATTCTGTTGACCTGCGTGGCCTGGGCTGTGATTTTCCTGGTGGGTTTCCTGTATGGGAAAGAGTATCCCGATCCGATCGATTCGGAATCGACGGAGGCAAAGATCGCGGAAGCACGGAACAGTTCGTCCTCTCCTGTCGATCCCCCAGGATGGGCAGCAACGACCCTCAAGAGCTTGTACAAGGTACTGCCACGAACGCGCGACCTGGGCAAACTGACGGCGCGGATGTTCAGTCAAGACCTGATGTCGGACGCGGAACGACGTTACGAAGGACTGGGAGCGCCTCCTCAAGCGACCTGGTTCGAGTCCCTCGGCATCTCCTGCGCGTGGATCGTCCTGCTCCTTGGTGCGTCCTGCTGGTTATTCGCTCGCCGCGATTTTTAGGAACGCGATGACTGACGCCGTCTATCAGCGCTGCATCAACCCCGCCTGCGGTGGGACGCTCGCCGTCGAAGACACCTCGTTTGCCTGTCCGCGCTGTGGTGGACTTGTGGACGTCGTCTACGACCGCGAACGCCTGCCGCCGCCACGCTCATTGCGCGACTTCGAGGCGAAATGGGCCAAGCGCTCCGATCCGCTCTGCTTCAGCGGCGTCTGGCGCTTTCACGAAATGCTGCCCTTCGCGAAACCCGAACAGGTGCTGACCATCGGTGAGGGACAGACGATACTCCAGAAGGCCGACAGCGTCGGCGCTTATGTCGGCATGCAGCCGGGCAAGCTGTTCTTGCAGTACGAGGGCATGAACCCTTCCGGTAGTTTCAAGGACAACGGCATGACGGCCGCCTTCACCCATGCTCGCCTCGTGGGCGCGCGGCGGGCGGCATGTGCCTCGACCGGCAACACCAGCGCCTCGCTCGCCGTCTACTGCTCCGCGTCCGGACTGATGAAGGCCGTCGTCTTTATCGGCTCCGGCAAGATCGCTTATGGGAAGCTCGCTCAGTCGCTCGATCATGGGGCGCTGACGGTCCAGATCACCGGCGACTTTGACGACGCCATGTTGCGCGTCCAGCAGGTGGCCCGCAAGCTCGGCATCTATCTCGTCAACAGCGTCAACCCCTTCCGTCTCGAAGGGCAGAAGACGATCATGTATCGCATCCTCGAAGCCCTTAACTGGGAAGTGCCGGACTGGATCGTCGTTCCCGGCGGCAATCTCGGCAACGTCTCGGCCTTCGGCAAAGCCTTCATCGAGTTGCTCGAATTGGGGCTGATTCAGCGAGCGCCGCGTCTCGCTGTCATTAACGCGGCGGGAGCGAACACGTTCTTCCAACTGCATCAGGGCCACAGTCTCCGTTGGAACGCGGGCCAGCCGGAACATGCGGTGTCGGAGGCGTACTACAGCCGGCTCGATGCGGCGAAGACGCGGGCCTCGACCATCGCCAGCGCCATCGAGATCAATCGCCCCGTCAACCTGACGAAAGCCCTGCGAGCCCTGGAGCATTGCGGCGGCGTCGTCCGCGAGGCGACCGACCAGGAGATCCTCGACGCCAAGGCGAAGGTCGGCGCGGGCGGCCTCGGCTGCGAGCCGGCCTCGGGCGCGAGCGTGGCGGGAGCGAGAAAGTTGCGGCAGGAAGGCATCATCGAGCCGGGCGAAAGAGTGGTCTGCATCCTGACCGGACATCAACTGAAGGACCCGACGGCCACGGTCGCCTATCACACGGCCGACCCGAAGACGTTCGAGGAAGTGCTGGGCAAGCGCGGCGTCCGCCGGGCCTCGTTTGCGAATCGCGCGGTGCAAGTGGCGAATGACCTGGACGAGATCATCAAAGCGATTGAGGTGTACTCGTGAGCAAGATCAGCGTCGGCATCAACGGAGCGGCGGGCCGCATGGGTCAACGGCTGATCGCGTTGGCGAAAGAGGACCAAGCTTTCCACATCGGTGCGGCCCTCGAAAGTCCGGGCAATCCGCGTCTCGGTCAGGATGCAGGCGAGATTGCGGGCATCGGCAAGATCAGCGTGCCGATCGTGTCCGAGTTGCCGCTCGATCACACGCTCAACGTCCTGATTGACTTCTCCGCGCCGGCAGGGACGATGCAGATCCTGAAGACGTGCATCGCCCGCCGCATCCCGCTCGTCGTGGCCACGACGGGGCACACTCCAGAGCAGCGGAGCGAGGTCGAGGCGGCGGCGCATCAGACGGCCCTCTTGATGTCGCCGAATATGAGCCTGGTCGTGAATGTGTTATTTGAGCTGACGCGGGCGGCGGCGAAGATGCTGAAAGATAAGGATTTCGACGTTGAGATCATCGAGCGGCATCATCGATTCAAGAAGGACTCGCCGAGCGGCACGGCGAACCATTTCGCCCGCATCGTGCAGGAGATCATGGGGCAGTCCGACGTCCGTCATGGCCGGGAGGGACTGGTGGGCGAGAGGCCGAGACAGGAGATCGGCATGCACGCCATCCGTGCCGGCGACAACATCGGCGAACACACGATCATCTTCAGCGCCCTGGGCGAGACGATGGAACTGGTCCATAAAGGCTACACGCGAGACAGTTACGCTCGCGGTGCTCTACTGGCAGCGAAGTTCCTCGCCGACCGTCCCGCCGGTCGATATTCGATGAACGATGTGCTGGGGTTGTAACACCACACGCCGCTCGCGACTATCCTACCTTCGCGTGGGGGCGGTTTTCCGGCGCCAGAATACATGCGCGCCCCCGATCTGGAACACGACGATAACGCATGTGAGTCCGCCATCGATGGCGAGGGAATGAAC
>JBBRIK010000975.1:0-3211 GCA_038221045.1 Gemmatales bacterium | reverse complement strand
CCGCTGATCACCGTTCAGCAGCACATCCTCGAACAGCAGCGGCGGCTGTATCCCAACGCCAGCGGCGAGTTCTCCTGGCTGCTCTCGGGCATCACCCTGGCGTCGAAGATTGTCGAGAGCCGGGTGCGCCGCGCCGGCCTGACCGACATCCTCGGCTCGGCGGGCGGGGCCGTCAACGTGCAGGGTGAGGTGCAGCAGAAACTCGACGTCATCGCCAACATGGCCCTCCTGCACTGCCTGGGCAATCGCGGCAATGTCGCCGTGATGGCCTCCGAGGAGAACGACTCGCCCATCGTCGTCGAACGCGACCGCGAACAGGGCCGCTATGTCGTCGTCTTCGATCCGCTCGACGGTTCCAGCAACATCGACGTCAACGTCTCGGTCGGCACCATCTTCTCGATTCTGCGCCGCGATACCGACTGGACCGGCACTCGCGATCCGCTCATCGACGTGCTGTAGGCCGGACACAGGCAGGTCGCCGCCGGCTACGTCGTCTATGGCTCCTCGACCGTGCTGGTCTATACCGCCGGGCATGGCGTCCACGGCTTCACGCTTGATCCCTCGATTGGGGCGTTCGTCATCAGTCATCCCGACGTCAAGATGCCGCCGCAGGGCAACTACTACTCGGTGAATGAGGCCAATGCCGATAGCTTTCCCGAGGTCTATCGCCGCTACCTCGCGCTGCTGCGTTCCGGCTCCGCGGGCCGCACTTACTCGTCGCGCTACATCGGCTCGCTGGTGGCGGACTTTCATCGGACATTGCTCAAGGGCGGCATCTTCCTCTATCCGCCAACGAAACAGCATCCTGCCGGCAAGTTGCGGCTGCTCTACGAGGCGAATCCAATCGCGTTTCTGGCCGAACAGGCAGGCGGACGCGCAACCGATGGCCGGCGTCGCATCCTCGAGGTGGAACCGAAAGAGTTGCACCAGCGAACGCCCCTGGTCGTCGGGAGTCGTGAGGAGGTGGGCCTGTTGATGGACATGGTGCAGAGAGCGGAAAGCGCGAACGAAAAACCAGAGTAACGTCGCGGAGGAGCTTGTCACATCAGCGTTCCCTCCGCAATGGAACGAGGCGAATCCGGAGGACAGGGTGTGGGACACGACGAACGCTTCAAGTTGCTGTTGCGCGAGTTCCTGCGGGAATTCGTTGAACTGTTCTTCTCTGACCTTGTCGGCCTGCTCGACTTCACCGCCGCAGTCTGGCTGCAACAGGAACTGATCACCGACCCGCCTGAGGGAGAGAAACGCACCCTCGACCTGCTCGTCAACGTTCCCTTGTTGTTGGGGGCAGACGATGCCACTCCGCAGACCGTGCTGATTCACATTGAGGTCGAATCGGACGATACTGTCCAGCCCTTTCGCCGGCGGATGTACGCCTACTACCATCATCTGACGCACGTCCTGAACCTCAACGTGCTGCCGGTGGCGATCTACCTGCGGGTGGGACTCCAGGGACGGGGACGCGACGTCTATCAGATCGAAGTCCTGGGGCGCACGCCGCTGCATTTCGAGTATGATTACGTTGGCCTGCCCGCTCTGCCGGGGGCCGATTATGTGGCGCGAGGCAATCTCCTGGGTCAGGCGCTATCGGCGCTGATGAACTGGCCGAGGCAGCAGCGGGCGCGAGCCGCCGTCGAGGCCCTCGAACGCATCGTTGGCAGCGCCGAGTCGCCTCGCCGGAAGATGCTGTTGTGCGATACCGTCAACGCCTATGCGCCGCTGGACGACGACCAGCGAGTCGAACTGGCCAGTTTGTTGCGGGAACCCCAGCGAAAGGAAGTGGCCATGACTGTCAAGACCTGGTTTGAAGAGGGAGTCGAAGCGGGGATAGAGAAAGGGATGGAGAAAGGGATAGAGAAAGGGATAGAGAAAGGGATGGAGAAAGGGATGGAGAAAGGTCTGCTCACCGGACGGCGGGAGATCCTGATCGTCCAACTCGAGGACGAGTTCGGCGAACTGAGCGCCACGGCGCGGCAGCGGATCGAATCCTGGTCGGCGGAACGCCTGAAGAAGCTGGGCCTCGAACTGCTACATGCGGAAAGCCTTGCTGAACTGGGTCTGGAGGACTGACCACTTTCACCCTCCCGACTTGTTCCTGGAGACAGGGAAAAGGAAGCAAAAACCCGAGAGGCCCGCGACAACACCTGTTGTCGCGGACCTCTCGGGTTTTCAGGACTTCAGAAGCCCGTCACGGCATGTCGATATGCTGCTCCTGCACCAGTTCGCGGAGCTTCTTCATCGCCCGAGCATTGAGTTGGCGGACGCGCTCCTTCGTGATGCCGAACTGCTGGCCGATCTCTTCCAGTGTCATCGCCTTGGTGCCGTCGTCCAGGCCGGCACGCATGCGGATGATGGCCCGCTCGCGCGGCTCCAGCAGTTCCAGAAGACGATTAACGCAGTGGCTGGCCCGCTGGGTCGTGGCCAATTGCTCGTGCTCGTCAGAGCGGTTGTCCTGGGCCGCCTCGAAGACATCGTCATGCCCTGTCACGAAGCGTTCCCGGCGATGCTTCTCTTCGGGAATGCTGCGGGCGAAGTTCTTCATGATCGCCCAACTGGCGTACGTCGAGAACTTGAAGTTGCGGCTGTAGTCGAACTTCTCGACGGCCCGGATCAGCGACATGTTGCCGTCCGACATCAGCTCCCAGAAGTTGTCCGTCTGGGCCGCGTGCCGCTTGGCGATGTTCGCCACCAGACGCATGTTGGCGCTGATGAGTTGGTCCTTGACCTCGTTGGCCTCGGATTGCAACTCCTCGATCTGGCGCAGATCCTGAATGCGGACGCGCGTCGGATCGACCTCGGTGTCGGAACCGTCCTTGCACAGACGCAGACGCAGTTGCGATGCCTTGTGCTTGAGGTAGTTCATCTTGCGGAACAGGTGCTGCTCCTGGTCCTTGCTCAGCAGGGGCACCTCGTACATCGGCGCCAGTTCCGGCGGAACGTCCTTGGGCGCCTTCATTTCACGCCGCTTCGCCTCGTACTCTTCGACCTGCGGCATGGCCGCGATGTAGGTCTCGTCATTCGACGGAATGTCGAATGATTCGTGGTACATGTAGTCGAGGGGCTGCTCGAGCAGGCGCTGGGCACGCACCTCGTTGATCACCCGGTACATGGACGTGCGGGTGCGGTTGAATCGTTTCGCGAGCGTATCCACGGCTATACCCCTTCGATAGGAGTTGTAAATGACTTGCTTGACGGGTTCTTCCAGAGGTCC
>JBBRIK010000974.1:0-3218 GCA_038221045.1 Gemmatales bacterium | reverse complement strand
ACGCTGCTCG
Source organism: Gemmatales bacterium (assembly GCA_038221045.1). Classification (GTDB taxonomy): domain Bacteria; phylum Planctomycetota; class Planctomycetia; order Gemmatales; family Gemmataceae; genus JBBRIK01. The sequence continues at coordinate 3,208 of JBBRIK010000974.1, read as the reverse complement.
GCATGGGCCGGCGTTGTCTGCCCGACGACCGCTCCGTATGGCTGCCCTCGCTGCGGCGCGGGGCTGACGATTGGCACACGCTCCTCGATACCGTGGCGCAGTTGCACGTTCGCGGCGTTAACCTCGACTGGGAAACATTCCACAAGGACGGACCGGGGCGCAAGGTGAGCCTGCCGACGTATCCCTTCCAGCGACAGCGATTCTGGTACGAGACACGCCCCACTCCGGTCACGTCGGGCCGAGCGAACCATCCGCTCCTCGGAGTCTGCGTTCAGGCGACCTTGCGTGAGATGGTGTTCGCCCGGAGCCTGAGTGTCGAGTCGCCCGCCTTCCTCGGGCAGCATCGCCTCGCCGGTCAGGCGCTGGTCCCTGCCGCCGCCTATATCGATCTCGCCCTCGCCGCTGCGGGAGAGGCACTTGGGGCAGACATGCGGATCGCTCTGGAGAAGCTGGAGATTCCCGAGGCGCTACTGCTGCCTGAAAGCGAGAGCGTCCAGTTCCGGTTGCAACTGCGACGCGAAGAAGATCGCATCGTCCTCGAAGGACGCACGGGCGAGACGGTCCACGTTCGCGGCACTCTCCGATTGCTGACCGGCGAGGGAACGGCAGCGGCCAGGATGGAGGAGGCACGCGGCCGTTGTACTCAGCCTGTGGCACGCGCCGACTTCTACGAGCGCATCGCCCAACGCGGACTGGAACTTGGTCCGACGTTTCAGTTGGTCGAGGAGTTGTGGCGCGGCACAGGCGAGGCGCTCGGACGAGTAAGGCAACTCGACAGCGATAACGCTCCGCACATCTTCGCCCCGCCGCTTCTCGATGCCTGCTTGCAGGTCGTCGGCGCTGCCCTGCCCGACAACGGGCAACAGGATGACAGCAGCGTCCTGCTCATCGGCATCGAGCGTTTCGTCCTGCAGCGCCGGCCCGGTGCCGTGCTGTGGAGCCATGCAACCTTTCGGCCTGATGCTCCGGCGGCGGATACTTTCGTCGCCGACGTTGTGATGTTCGACGAGGCAGGCGAATCGCTGGGCATCATCACCGGATTGTGCTTCCGGCGGATCGCGGCAGGTGTGCTGCGCTCGGCCGGCAAGCCACGGCTTGAGGAGTGCCTCTACGAGGTCGCCTGGCATCCGCTCGCCCATGTCGATCAGGGACTCGACCCCGATTATCTGCTCGCGCCCGCCACTCTGTCAGCGCGTCGTCAGGCGTGGCAGCAGCAGATGATCGCGGCCCATCAGTTGGAACACTACCGGGACATGCTCGATCCCCTTGAGCAACTCTCCACCGCTTACGTCGTCCGCGCCTTGCGGCAACTGGGCTGGCAGCCCGACCAACCCAGTCCGCCGAGCGCGGAGGAAGCGGGCATCGTCGAAGGCCAGCGCCGGCTGTACGGACGCATGACCGAGATGGTGATGGCGGATGGTCAGGCCGCCCTTGCCCTCGATGGGGACACGCTGTCGGCCCGGCTCCGCGAGCAGTATCCGGCCTGCGAACCGGAACTTCGACTGCTGGATCGCTGTGGCACGAGCCTCGTTGAGATCCTTCAGGGGCGACGCGATCCGCTGCCGCTTCTGTTTCCCGAGAACGATTCCGCGAGTGTCGAGCATCTCTATCAGAACTCGCCCTTTTTGCGGGCGTACAACGGCCTCGTCGAAGAAGTGTTCGCTTCGTGTGTGGCCGGTCTTCCCTCGGGGCGAACGTTGCGCGTGCTGGAGATTGGCGCGGGTACGGGGGGAACGACGGTCCACGTTCTGCCGCGACTGCCCGCTCAGCGTACCGATTACGTCTTCACCGATGTCTCACTGCTTTTCCTGGCGCGAGCGCAGGAGAAGCTCTCCGCGTATCCCTTCGTGCGCTATGCGGTCTTCGACGTGGAGCGCGACGCGGCAGAGCAGGGCTTCGCCGCCGGCAGCTTCGACATCATCCTGGCCGCGAATGTGCTGCATGCCACGGCGGACCTGCGCCAGTCGCTGCGAAATGCACGGCAACTGATTGCTCCGGGCGGCTTGCTGGTGCTGCTCGAAGGGACGATGCGGCAGCGCTGGCTCGACATCATCTTCGGTCTGACACCCGGCTGGTGGCGCTTCCGCGACACCGACCTGCGGCCTTCCTATCCGTTGCTTTCGCGCTCGCAGTGGCGCGACGTGCAGTGCGAGACGGGCTTCGCGGAAGCATGTGCTTTGCCGGAGCAGGAGGACAGCGGCGGCCTGTTCGCTCGGCAGGCGATCCTTGTCGCGCGCAACTCTGTCGCGCCGCCGCGAGAACGAGGCGAGGCATGGTTGATCTTCGCGGATCGAGGCGGGATCGGACGAGAACTGGCGAACAAACTGCAACAGCGGGGCGATCGGTGTTTGCTGGTCCAGCACGGCGAGGCCGACTTCGAGCGCGTGCTGGCGCAGGATCTGGAGACCGAGCGACCGGGCTGTCGTGGCATCGTCTACCTGTGGGGAGTGGACGGAGGCGATGAAGAGGCGCTGCTGGATGACCTCGCGTTCAACAGTCGGAGCGCGCTCCATCTGTTGCAGGCAATCGTAAAGGCCGCCTGGTCAACACCGCCGAAGCTCTGGCTGGTGACGAACGGCGGCTTGCAAGGCGCGCCCCTCTGGGGCCTGGGACGAGTGACAAGCCGCGAGCATCCCGAACTGTGGGGAGGTCTCGTCGATCTGGACCGCGCGGACAGCGCCGAGCGGAACGCGGACGCCTTGCTCGCCCAGGTCTGGAAGCCCGACGGCGAGGATCAGGTCGTCTTTCGCGAGGGAACACGTCGAGTCGCGCGACTGGAGCGACGTCCCACTTCGGAGCCAGGCGAGGCGTTGCGGATCGAGCCGGAAGCAACGTATCTCATCACCGGCGGTCTCGGGGGGCTGGGATTGCGCGTCGCTCGCTGGCTGGTGGAACGTGGGGCGCGTTCGCTGGTTCTGTGCGGTCGCAGTACCGGCAGTGACGCCGCGCGTGAGGCGGTGCGAACTCTGGAGGGTGACGGCGCAGTGAAGGTGCGCGTCGTCCAGGCCGATGTGGCCGACGAGGGACAGGTGCGCGCGCTGCTGGCGGAGATCGAGCAGAATCTGCCGCCACTGCGCGGCATCGTCCATGCGGCCGGCGTCTTTCAGGACAGCATGCTCGCCCGGCAAGCCTGGGAAGGCTTCGCTCGCGTCCTGGCACCGAAGGTCGCGGGAGCGTGGAATTTACATCGGCTGACACGGGACAAGCC
>JBBRIK010000973.1:0-3224 GCA_038221045.1 Gemmatales bacterium | reverse complement strand
CTCCGCGTCGCGGCTAACCGGGGAGGCATAAAGCCTGCCCATTGCCTGTCTCGGAGAGGCACCTTACAACAAACGACGGGCCGCAAACAGCTATCAAGGGCCGAACGCGGCCGAAGGGAGCCGCCAGCCGTGGACGATCAGACCCCGCCTTCCCCTGCGCACGAACTGCTTCTTCTCAGCCCTTTCCGCCTGCCGACGCAAAGCTCACTCTACCTCGCAAACGAGGACGTCTGCTGCTTCCTCAATGGCCACGCCGTCCTCTGGCATCCCGCCCTGCTGCTCAGCGCCGGCAGTCTGCCGCGCATCGACTCCCCCTACGATCACGAACAGCCCGTGCAGGGCCGGGTCTATGTCATTCCCGAACATCCGCCCCTCGTCCTTCCCGACGACTGGACGGACCGCGTCAAGGCGGCAGGGGCCGTCACCTTCCGCGCCCCTCTCGATCGGACGGCAACCCTCGCCAACCTGCGCGAAGTCCTGCCGAGCTTCCTCGAAGGCCATCCGCAAGCCGCTGATGCGCTGCGGCTTCTCGATCTGCCCCCGGAACTGATTGCCCCGTTCTTCGGTCTGGGCTTTGGCCATGCTCACCTCGTCGCCCTCTGCGAGGCGATGAATCACGATAACCTGCTCGACGTCGAGGGGCTGTTCAATGACGTCAAGCAGGCGATCCAGGCCCTGCTAAATGGCCCCGACGTCGAGACGTGCCGGAAGCATCTCGAAGCCGCCGCCCAGCGCCTTCTCACGGCGCGCGAGGTCCTTTATCCGGTGACGATTCACCTGATCGATCTTGTCTTGCTCAATGCTCAGACGATTCAGGATGGACTGCCCGCTTCACTCCACAAGGGCGTGCCGGCCAACGTCGTCGCCAGCGGCCTGATGCTCGAAGCCTTGGGCAACGCGAAGCCCGACATGCTCGATCTGTTGAAACGGCGCGCCTCCGAAGGGACGGCGGAAATCTGCGGCGGCTGCTATGTCGAGCGCGAGGACGCGCTGCTGCCGATCGAGTCGCAACTGTGGAACCTGACGACCGGCATGGCCATGACCGAAGAGATCATCGGCACTCCAGTCCGCGTCCACGCCCGCCAGCGCTACGCCTATCATCCGCATCTGCCGACGCTGCTCCAGGCGGCCGGGCTGACGCGTACCCTATTCCTCTCCTTTGACGAATCGTCTCTGCCGCCCCATCGCTCCGTCGTCGTCAACTGGTCCGCGACAGATGGCAAGTCGGTCGATGCCTTCTGCCGCGCTCCTCATGGGGCTGACTCGCCGCAGACGTTCTTTCATGTCGCCCACTATCTTCACGAAACGATCCGCGACGATCACGTCGCTACCGTCGCCATCCTGCACAGCCAGAAAGCGGAGCCGTTCTACGACGACTGGCTCGAGTTGAGCAAACTCGCCCCCGTGCTGGGGACGTGGACGACCCTGTCGCACTATTTCGACGAGGTGTCAGCCGGCGATTACGCCTCTCCCGCCGGCGCGGACGACTTCCACGCCGATCATCTGACGGAACGATGGACCAATCCCGAGGAAGAGGCGGCCGCGTATTCATACGGCCAGGAGAGCAAGCCCAAACTCAGTTGGGCGACGGTCGAGAGCCGGCGCTATCCGGTGAGCGCCTTCGCGGCACACGCCCGCACGCGCCGCCGGATCGACGCGGCCTGGACGTTCGCCGCCCTGCATCGCAGCCTGGCCGGCAAGAGCGACACCCTGGCCCTGGCCGACCGTCTGACACAGGTCGAGGACCAGATCGAGTTGACCGCGCCCGCATCGAATCGTGGCAGCGAGGTCGAGACTACACTGAACGCCGTCTTGCAGGAGTCGGCGGAGGCGCTGGCGGCTCGTCTGCAAGCGCGGGCCGAGGAGAATCGGCCCGGCTACATGGTGCTGAATCCGTGCAGTTTCTCACGCCGCGTCATCGTCGAGTTGAAGGACGTCGCGGGACCGGCGGCAATTGAGGGGCCGGTGAAGGCGTGCCAGATGATCGAGGGAGTCGCTCATCTGGTGGTCGAGGTGCCGGCCCTGGGGTTCGCATGGTTCCCGAAGCCGGGTCCGGGCGGCAGGGCGATGGCGGCGCGAATGAAGCTGGCCGACGATCGCTGCGTCCGCAATGAGTTCTTCGAGGCCGAGGTCGATCCGCACACGGGCGGGCTGAAGCGCATCTCCGACATGCGGCAACGCCTGCCGCGTCTGGGACAGCAACTCGTCTACAATCCAGGCTCTCAGATTCGCGTTCAGCGGGTGACGACCACCTCGACTGGCCCGGCCTTTGGCGAGATCGTCAGCGAGGGCGCGCTGGTGAACGAACACGACGAGGTCCTGGCGACGTTTCGCCAACGCTTCCGCGCCTGGCTGGGCCGGCCCGTGCTGGATATGCGCATCGAATTGACACCGCAGCAGAAGCCGACCGGTTATCCCTGGCACGCCTATTATGGCAGCCGATTCGCCTGGCGCGATGAGCGGTCCCTGCTGTTGCGAGGCGTCCACAGTCTCGGCTATCTCACGAGTCAGACGAGGCCGGAGTCGCCGGACTATCTGGAGATGCGAGCCGGGCGGACGAACACGATCCTTCTGATGGGCGGATTGCCGTTTCATCAGCGGCAGGGGGGCAGGATGGTCGATGTGATCCTGGTCCCGGCGGGGGAGGAGTGTCAGACGTTCGAGTTGGCGATTGGCCTGGATCGCGACTATCCGGCCCTGACGGCGTGCGGCATGGTCAGTCCGGTGACGGTGGTGACGACGACGAAGGGCCCCCCGCACATCGGCGCGACGGGCTGGCTGTTTCATCTGGACGCGCCGAATGTGTTGCTGACAAGCCTGCGGCCGGCCCTGGACGGCTCCGACGCGATTTTCGCCCGCATGACGGAGTGTGGTGTTCACGGCTCTCACGCCGAGCTGCGCTGCGTGAGGAATCCGGCGCGAGTGCAGCAGATGAACCTGCGCGGCGAGGTGCAGTCCTCGCCGGGGACGAACGAGGACCTCATCTTTCTCGATCCGGCGCAGGGCGAGTTGATCCCGCTGCGGATCGACTTCAGCGTGGAGGAGCCTCCCGTTGAGGAGGCCTCTTCGCCACCACCCGACTTTGAGTCGCCGCCGATGTAGTTGAAGAAGCCGCTCCCTTGCGGTCGCGGCTCGTTCGACTGGTTTCTCACTCCGCGAGCAGCTTCTCACTGCGGTCGGGATGTTCGTTGAGATACCACGCCAGGGCGCCGAAGAAGGTCTGA